>JANYIY010000228.1 GCA_025358615.1 Gammaproteobacteria bacterium
GAATCGAACCTGGCCGCGCTTGCCTTCCAAGGATTCCAACAGCGAGGTCTCCTCGCCGCAGATATAAGCGCCGGCTCCCATGCGCACTTCCAAGTCGAAGCGCTTGTCGCTGCCTAGTACGCCCTCGCCCAGATAGTGCGCGGCATAGGCTGCGCCGATGGCAGACTCGAGGGCCACCTTGGCCTGCGGGTACTCCCAGCGCAAATAAATATATCCGCGGGTGGCGCCGGTGGCCACTCCTGCGATGGTCATCCCCTCGATGAGCACGAACGGGTCGCCCTCCATCAACATGCGATCAGAGAAGGTGCCGGAGTCGCCTTCGTCGGCGTTGCAAACGATGTATTTTTGCCCCGCTTGGGCACCCAGCACCGTCTTCCATTTGATTCCTGCGGGGAATGCCGCGCCGCCGCGGCCGCGCAGCCCGGATGCGGTGACGCTCGCCACGATGTCGGTCGGCGATAGTGCCAGCGCCGCCCGCAGGCCGCGATAGCCGCCGTGTTCAATATAATCCGTGAGGCTGCGAGGGTCGGTGAGCCCGACACGCGCGAAGGTCAGGCGCTGCTGGCGCTTGAAGTACGGAATCTCCTCCGTGGGGCCTTGCCCAAGCGCGTGCGGCTTGCCCGAAGTGAAGCCGGCGTCGAACAGCCCAGACACATCTTGAGGCTGTACGGGGCCAAAAGCGAAGCGCGTGCCCGCAAGCTCCACTTCGACCAGGGGCTCGAGCCACAGCAGGCCGCGCGAGCCGTTGCGAATGAGGGTTATCTCAATGTCCCGCCGCTTGGCCTCTGCCGTGATTGCCTGGGCGGTTGTCTCGGCGCCGACACCGAGCGCTGCGGCATCACAGGGGACGTAGATCTTCATGATCGCGCCCGCATCTCGGTCACCAGCGAATCGAAGCGCTGTTCGGTGACGCGACCTTGCAATTGTTCATCGATCATCACCGACGGCCCCAGAGCGCAATTTCCCAAGCAGTACACGGGCTCCAGGCTAATCGCGCCGTCGGCGGTGGTTCCGTGGAAATCAATTTTGAGAGTGGCCTTGGCATGAGCCTCGAGCGACTGCGCGCCAACCGCCTGGCAGGCCTCGGCGCGGCATAGGTGCACCACATGTCGTCCGGGGCGAGTCTGGCGAAAGTAATGATAGAAACTCACCACCCCGTGCACTTCCGCGATCGACAGGTTCAACTCGCTCGCAATGATTGATAGGGAATCCTTCGGCACGAAGCTCAAGGACTCTTGCACCGCGTGCAGGACCGGCAGCAGCGCGCCGGGCAACGCTTTCAGGCGCGCACAAACATCCAGCACCGTCGAGCGCTGCGCTGCGGTCAGGGACGACGGCGGCTCGAGCTTGATGGGAATGACTTTTCGGGGAGATTGGTTGCTCATAAATACCTGAAATATCATACGCCAAAGCGTTGTATGCGCAGATTCATGTCGCTTATGCGTTGATACATGCGGCTTATCAATAGCCGGCGCGTCCTGCTCGCCGCTAAACGTAGTGTCGCGCCACGGATTCGGCCACACAGACAGGTTTCGCATGGCCCTCGCACTCGGTGGTTACTTCCACGACCACCTGTGCGCCGCCGGCAATGGACTCGAAAGTCATGAGTTTGAAATGACCGCGCAGCCGGCTTCCCACCGGCACCGGCGCGGGAAAACGTACGCGATTGAGGCCGTAGTTCACCGTCATGCGCACGTCGCCGACTTTGAATGCCGTCAACACCATGACTGGCAGCAGGCTCAAGGTGAGATGTCCGTGGGCCACCGTGGTTGCGAACGGCCCGGCGGCTGCGCGCACCGGATCCACATGAATCCATTGGTTATCGCCCGTGACTGACGCAAATAGATCGATGCGTGCCTGATCGACGAGGATCCATTCGCTGGTACCCAAGACCGCGCCGACATGTGCCTGCAAATCCGCCAATTTTTGATAGGTTTTCATGCGATTACTATAATCGCACGCCTTGGAAAAGGTCGTTCCGGCACCCATATATGTGCCTAGGGTCAAACGCTAGAACTTGCGGGGTTGTCAGTGCAAAAAACAGTGTCGGGGGTCTACCCCAACCCAAAAGGGCATTGGGTGGGAGATGGGTTTCAGGTACGAAGCCTGTTTTCCTATGACGGTTTGGGCCGGCAACTGAGCCCTTTCCTGTTGCTCGATTACGGCGGCCCTACGTACTTTGCGCCGGCGGCGCAGCCGCGGGGGGTGGGCGAACACCCCCACCGCGGTTTCGAGACCGTCACCATCGCGTATCAGGGCGAGGTGGCGCATCGTGATTCCGTCGGCAACTCGGGGCTGATCGGTCCGGGGGATGTGCAGTGGATGACGGCGGCGTCCGGGATCTTGCACGAGGAATTTCATTCACCCGCGTTCACTCGCGGCGGCGGCACCTTGGAGATGGTTCAGCTGTGGGTCAACTTACCGGCCAAGCACAAGATGTCCGCACCGCGCTATCAGACCATTCTCGCTGCGAGTATTCCGACCGTTGATCTGGCAAACGGCGCGGGCAGCGTGCGCGTGGTCGCGGGCAGCTTCGCCGGTCACGACGGTCCCGCCGCTACCTTCAGCCCGCTCAACGTGTGGGATATGCGCTTGCAAGCCGGGCACGCAGCGCCCGTAGTCCTGCCGGAGGGCCACATCGCTGCCATCGCAGTGTTGCGCGGCTCAATTACCGTGAATGGCTCGCGGCAGGCGGGGGCGGCCGAGCTCGTGGTGCTGAATGTCGCCGGAGATGAAGTGCACATCGATGCCGCCGCCGACAGCACGCTGTTGCTGCTGAGCGGCGTGCCCATTGCCGAACCCATCGTTGGCTACGGGCCTTTCGTGATGAATTCGCGGCAGGAGATCGAAACCGCCGTCGATGATTTTCAGCGCGGGAAATTCGGGCGCATGCCCGCGGCTGAAGCGCAAACCGCCGACGCCTAATAGCTCAATAGATTGCCGCTCCAAGGTTGATTGGAGCTGTAGAGTTCCTGACGCTCATGCAGGGGAGCCAAGTCCCAACCAAGCGCTGTGGCCTCTTTGATGGCCCGTGCCTGATCCTTGACGGCATCGTGGTAGTTGCCGCGCGCGGCGTTGGCTGCGGCGTGAACCTCCCATACGGTCGGATCGTCATGCAGCGGCTTCATGATGCTGTCCGTGAGCGCAAGGGCACGCGCCGGGTCGTGAACTCCAGGTTGTGGATTCGTGGCGAGCAACGCGGCGAGATACAACCTCGCGCTGCTGTTGTTTTGCTTGGCGGCGCGTTCCAGCCAGACGAGGGCACTTAACACCGTCTCGGGGGTAGGGTGGTCGCGCAACAGGTGTTCGGCGACGGTCACCTGTGCGTCAGGCTGGTCGGCCTGCGCGGCCTTCTCCAACCAGACGTCACCCTTGGCCGCATCGCATTGGCAACCTCGACCCAGTAAAAGACCCGTGCCAATTTGATACTGCGCGTAGGGTGAGCCCGACTGCGCCGCCTTGAGGAACCACGGCAGCGCTTTATCGTACGTCTGATGCAGCTGTGGTAATCCGGCAATCATCATGGCGTACAGCAGTTGTGCGCCGACGTCGCCGCTTTCGGCCTTCTTCAATGTCTGTTGCACGCGAATCTCGAGAGAGCCGTAGTCCTTCAATGCCGCGCCTGGAACCTTGAAGTAATAGAAGTTGCTTATCGTCGTGGCAACGGGCACTCCTTTGATGCGCGCCGGCAGGAAGCTCGATCGCATCACACTGTCGCGCACGAGGTCCTCAAAGTGTCCCATGGGGACAGCGTAGAGAATCCGCGGCAGGCGAGCCCGACCGTCCGGAGCCACGACGAATTCCACGTACACTTCGCCCTGGATGCCGCTTCTAGCCGCTTCAGGCGGATACTCTGGGATGTAGGCCTTTACGCGACGCACCGGCTCTCTGTCGATATATTCCCTGTCGGTTAGGAACTGCGGCATCAGGCGCGCGCTCAGGGCTGCCGGGGCGAAACGCGATTGAATGTCCTGGGAGACCTGCAGCGACGTGGAAGTCAACAGCGGCCCCAATATTTCCACCAGCGCGGCGGCATTCGGATCGCCGTTCGCATGGGCAAGAGACGCCCAGGCGTGCGCACTGGTATTGCTGATGGCCGTGCCTTTTCCGCCGGCATACATGACCGCGAGATTGTATTGCGCCGTGGGCTGACCGAGTTCAGCCAGTTCTCGGTATTCCTTGAATGCGGATTCGAAGTCGTTCTTATGATAAGCGACGCCGGCTGAATATAAATCCGCCCGCGCGCAGAACGGTCCAAGCGTAAGCGACAAAGTTAGCAGCAGCTTTGCCGAAATGCGTGATTCAGCCATCGTCATGACAAGTCCCTTCGTCCTTTGTCTACCGACGTCAAATGATACAACGGGAACTGGATGCAATCGAATTTGAGCCGGCGCAAGCTGGGCGGCACGCCGTGCATCCAATCGCGGCGGTGCAGAGTGAATACTCGTTGCACGCGAAATCCCGAAATAGCCGTCATCGAGACTTGCCGTAGCATCGGTGCGACGTTCGTCGCATTCAGCCCGCTGGCGCGCGGCTTTCTAGCGGGCGCATTGCCGGAAGTGACGTCGCTCAGCGACAAGGACATTCCGACGCAGGCGGAAGTCGACACCGAGAAATTCGCTACGCGGTGAGTTCCTGCACCGCGCGGTGCGCTTGATCGATGGCGACGTGGGTATAGGCGTCCCAGCCGGAATCGGAGTTGGCGATCGCGATGCGGCCTAGCGGCTGGCGCGCTTCTTTAGCCGTGTGCGCCTGCCGCACGGGATCGTCGTACAGCGGCGTTGGCGTGTACGCATAGCCGTGCGGCCAGCGATTGACTGTAATGGCGGCGACGTCTTTGTCGAAATCGAACTCTGTGGCGGCGAGCATGCGTCCGAGCTCGTCGCGGATCTCGCGCTCGAAGTCGGCAAAGCTGGTGGTGTACAGACGCGTGCGGCCCGCGCGGTATTGTTCACGCATGTTCAGTCCCTGGTTCGGCGCGGCCGGCGTATGCATCAAATGCAGGCAGGCCGGCTTGGAGGGGTCGGCGGTGAAGTGATAGCCGTCGAGACTCACCGGGAAATCCAGGGAGGCGGAAAATGTACCGCCGGGATTGTCGATGTAGCCCACACCGAGCTTGTGCCAGGGCTGCCAATTACGCACGGCCACGTTCACGTACACCAGCGGCGCGCGCACATTGTCGTGCAGCGCCTTGCGCTGCTCCGCGCTTGTCTCGGGTGTGATGTAGGGAATCATGGCGTGATAGCAGACGAGCACGCAGTGCCGCGCTGCGACCCGAGCAGCCTTGCCGTTGTTCACGTAGGCGACTTCGACGCCCTCAGGGACATTGCGCACGTCCACCGCCGTGGAATTGAGGCGAATCCGCACGGCCTGTTCCGGTCGATCGATTTGCGCGTAGTCGAACGG
>JANYIY010000025.1 GCA_025358615.1 Gammaproteobacteria bacterium
GCCGGGCGCACCAATTTCGCAAAATTTATTTGTGCCGCCAAACCGCTTTTCACCGTCACACGGTCAAACCCACGACATAAAAAAGCTCGGGTTCGACAACGTCGCGCAGCGAAGTTGAGCGCCCTTTAGGGCGCCCCCGAAGGGGCGAGGGGCGAAGCCCCAAGTAATCCCGCTGGGCGCACTTTTACCGCAAAAAATATTCGCCGCGCCATGTAATCCTGCCGTTCCCCGCGAATTACTTCAGGCCGGCAACCACCGGCGGAGGCAGGGACTCGGCAGCCACGGCTGCGTTTGCCGGGCGCGTTGATTTGCGAAAACTGCCGGCGGCATCGGCGAGCGATACCGAAAAGAGTCGATCGAGCAGACCGCGGATGGAGCCGCCGCGATTCATAAGACGACTGGTCCATTGCAACGACGGATCTCCGCGTTTACCGGCCTGCAGAGAAACCGAGCTGCCGGTCGATTCCCAAAGCGTCAGCACTCGCACTCGATCGCGCGATTTGTATTCCGACAGCCGCTGCCACACGGTGGTGTAGTGAAGCAGCGGCGCTTCGCTGACGGCGCCGCCGGTTGGATCGCGGTCGCGGATCGTGTGCTTTCGCGCACGGAATTCCGTGGTCGAAAATAGCGGGACGCCGCCTGAAGTCGGCAGGGTAAAGATCGCGAGAGACGGTGTCAGCATCGCGCTGGGCGGCGAGAACGGGCCGAAGTTCACCGGGGCAGGATCAACCTTGGCGTTGATCGCTGCGGTTTGATCGGCGGCGAATGCCGCGGCGGTGCGGACCAGAGTAAACCGCACCAAACCGAGCAGAAAGCGCTTTCGGTTGCCGTGGCAGTGCATCGCCACATCACGCAGCGGCGCATCAATGAATGGTCGAAATTCCGACATGAGGTGCAGACCTCATCGCGACCTGGGCCTGAGTCAGGATCCTCCAAGGGGGTGGAGGTCTCGTGCGATGCGCGTCACAAATCTGCTTGGCGACGTGCGTGTTGAACGAGTACGTCGATAGTGCCTCGCGGCCGCTGATGAGCTTGAAGCGATCAGCCGGCACGATCAAATGCAAAAATGCATACTTGCTGCAGATGGAGCAATTGCAGTCCGCCACCTCGATCTTGGCAGGCGCTACGACTTCGAAGCGCACACGACCACAATGACAGCCGCCGGTATGTGTACGCATACCCTACACGTCAGCGCTTGTGCTCTTGGGCCGCGAGATCGCTGACCAGCGATATCAGTTGCTCGGGACCGTCGGCGGAGCGCACGTCGGCGACGTATTTGCCGTTGACCACGAAAGTGGGAACGCCGTCGATTCGATAGCGCTGCACCAATTCGTCGGCCTTTTGCAATGCCATATCCACAGGCATGGAATGATAGGCGCTCTTGAAAGTCGCGTCCGAAATACCGAGCTTTCTAGCGAAAGCCGTCTGAATGCGTTCCGACTCAGCGGCGTTATTTGGATCGGCGGCGATCAGAGGATTGCCGTTGACGTGGATTTCCTTGAACACTTCGCCGTGCAGCTGATCGAGCTTGCCCAAGCTGTCGAGCGTGTAATACAGCCGCGCCAGCGAACGATGGCCCTCGTTCCACATCACATGAACGCGGGAGAACGTTATGTAGGCAGGCTTGGTCTTTTTCCAGGATTCGACCAGCGGATCGATCGCATAGCAGTGCGGACAGGCATACCAGAAAAACTCCAGCACTTCGACCTCGCCGGCAGGCGCTGAGGTGGGCTGAGCCGGGACGAGCCGTGTGTAATTCTTGCCTTCCTGCCACAGGGTAGGACCGTTCAGCGTGGCTGCGGACGCGGACGACGTCGAAGCCGCCACCGTCGATGCGACGGCCGCCAGCAGCGGATTGTGCGCGCCACTGTCGCCGGGAACATCTTCGACGGTTTCGGAACCGTCTTCATTCATGCGGGTAATCTTGGATGGCCCGTCCGAGGCCGGCTCCGCTTTCTGCTGAGCCGCAGAATTCGCCGGCGCCGCACTATTGGACGTGGCCGCTGAACGCGCTGCGCCCGTGGGTAAACGATTATCTGTGGATTGCTGTTTCCCGCACGCCGTGAGCACCAGCGCCAAGCCGAGGCCTAACCCCAGATGCCGGGCGCGCATGTTCAGCGTATACCTTGCAGATAGGACGCCAGATTGCGGATGTCCTCAGCCGATAGACGCTTGGCGACGGTCTGCATGATGCCGTTGGGGCCGGTGGTCCGAGCGCCCGAGGCGTAATCATTCAGCTGTTTCGCGACGTACACCGATTGCTGGCCGCGCAGCGCAGGGAATTTCGCCGACTCATTGCCGCGGCCGGTGGGTCCATGGCAGGCCATGCATGCCGGGATCGCTCGCGTCGCGTCGCCACCGCGGTACAGCTTCTCGCCGGCCTGCCAATACGAGGGGTCGGCCTCCAGTCCCGTGTTAGTCAAGCTATCGAAGAAGGCACCCAGATCGGCCATGTCGTCGGCGGTGAGGCCAGTAACGATGGGCATCATCACCGGATTGGCGCGCTTGCCGTCTTTGAAATTCTTCAGCTGCTCGGCAATATAGTCCGAGCCGATGCCCGCGAGGCTGGGCCATTCAGGGTTAGCGCTATTGCCGTTCGCACCATGACATGCTTGGCAAACAATGGCCTTGGTGGCGCCGGCTTCCACGCTACCCACCGCTAAAGCCGAGTTACCGATAAACGAGCCGAAAATTGTTGCTGCGAGAATCCAAAGCCGCTTCATGATCGACTGTTACCCCATGCTAATGTGAACTGCCCTCGACCGTAAATTGTACACTAGAGTCAATAATTTGCGTTCAAGCGGCGGCTATGTCGACCTATCCCGATGTGAAATTCCTGACCAGTGCCGCGGAGCCGCACCAGCTCGCCCCGGACCTGGGGAAAGAAATAGCCTTTGCGGGGCGCTCGAATTCAGGTAAATCCACCGCCATCAACGCCATCACGCAACGAACGGGGCTGGCGCGGGTGAGCCGCACGCCGGGACGCACCCAACTCATTAATTTCTTCGAACTGGCACCGGAGCGTCGCTTGGTGGACCTGCCGGGGTACGGTTTTGCCAAGGTGCCGGAAAGGGTGCGAATTCACTGGCTGCAGTTAATGGAACATTATTTCAATGTGCGTGAGTCGCTGGTCGGCTTGATCTTGATCGTCGACAGCCGGCGGGGCTTGGGTACCCAGGATGCCGGCATGCTCGAATGGGTACTGGCAAGGGACCGTTTCGCGCATGTCCTGCTCACCAAAGCAGACAAATTGAACCGCCGCGATGCGCAGCGTGTGCTGCGCGAGACCGCTGCAGCATGCTCGGATACCGCGGTGACCGCGCAATTATTTTCCGCGCCCGCACGTCAAGGAATTGACGAGGCGCGCGAGGTGATGGATCGCTGGTTGACGTGAGCCGCGCATAAAAAAAGGCCCCGGTGGTTGCTTAGGGCAGCCACCGAGGCAGACCAACCCGGCATGGGGATGACAAACCGGGTCATTCCCGCTCAGGGAGAAGAGCGGGGAGCGTCTTTCACGCTCATTAGGTTAGATGGGGACATCTCCCGAAAGTTCCAGCCCCACCAAAAGCTATTTTTTTCCGATATGCCCGCGGCGCAAAGCAAGGCAAAACCGGCTAAATATGGGTTAATTCTGCCCCAAATGACGCCAAGATGCTCGAAATACTGCGATTGGATGGCTTTCACCTCCAAGGGGCGGATTTAGGCTCGATTGGGCCGGCCGGTCGAATCAGTGAGCTTCGTCCCAGTTGCGTCCGATGCCAATGTCGACTTTGAGCGGCACGGCCAAACTCGCCGCCTGCGCCATGTGTGTCCGTATTTGTCCTACAAGATCCTCGATGGCCTCGTCCGCTACCTCGAGCACCAGTTCGTCATGTACCTGCATTATGAGGCGCGCGGGAACCTGCGAGGCCAGCAACCAAGCGTCTACTTGAATCATGGCTCGCTTGATGATGTCCGCGGCAGTGCCCTGCATGGGCGCGTTGATGGCGCTGCGCTCGGCATACTGACGCAATGCCTGGTTACGGGACTGTATCTCGGGCAGGTACAGCCGCCGGCCGAACACGGTTTCCACAAATCCTGTCCCGCGCGCCTGGCGGCGCGTCTCTTCCATGTAGCGCTTCACGCCCGGATAGCGCTCGAAATAAAGATCCATGTACTTCTGAGCATCGCCACGGCTTATCCCCAACTGACGGGCGAGCCCAAACGCCGACATGCCGTACATCAGCCCGAAATTGATGGCCTTGGCTGAACGCCGCTGATCGGCGCTGACGGCATCCAAGGGAGTGGCAAACACCTCGGCGGCGGTGGCCTGATGGACGTCGCGATCCTCGGCAAAGGCCTGCAGCAAGCTCGCGTCGCCGGATAGATGCGCCATGATGCGCAATTCGATTTGCGAGTAGTCGGCGGCGACCAGCGAGTGCCCTGGCGGTGCGATGAATGCCTGCCGAATGCGCCGCCCCTCCTTGGTTCGAATCGGAATATTTTGCAGATTCGGATCCGTCGAGGAGAGCCGCCCCGTGGCGGCCACCGCTTGATGATAAGACGTGTGTATGCGGCCGGACGCGTCATCGATCTGCTTGGGGAGATTATCCGTATAGGTCGATTTCAGCTTGGCGATGCCGCGATATTCCAAGATCAGTTTGGGCAGGGCGTAGGTAGCAGCGAGCTCTTCGAGAACATCCTCCGCCGTCGACGGCTGGCCGGTCGGCGTCTTGCGCATCACCGGAATACCCAGCTTGCCGAACAAGATCTCCTGCAATTGCTTCGGCGAATCCACGTTGAACACGCCGCCCGCTTCCGTGTGGGCCTGCGCCTGCAGTTCCAGCATGCGCGCTGCCAGCTCCGAACTTTGGATCCTGAGCAGTTCGCGATCCACCAGCACGCCGGCGCGCTCCATGCGGTAGAGCACCGGCACCAAGGGCTGCTCGATGGTTTCATAGACCGATTTCAAGGTCGGCAGTGCTTCGATTTGCGGCCACAGCGCCAGGTGCAGCTGCAGCGTGACATCGGCGTCCTCGGCGGAATATTCGGCGGCGCGGTCCACATCCACTTGATTGAAGGTGATTTGCTTGGCGCCCTTGCCGACGACGTCCTCGTAGTGAATGGTTTGGATGCCGAGGTATTTCTGCGCCGTCGAATCCATGTCATGCCGGGTTGCGACACTGTTGAGTACGTAGGATTCGAGCATTGAATCGTATTGCTGCCCGAGCAGCGCGATGCCGTAATTTTCGAGGACGTGCGCGTCGTACTTCAGATGATGGCCCAACTTCGGCAGGGACGCGTTTTCCAGCAGCGGCTTGAATGCCGCCAACACTTTGTCACGATCCAGTTGGTGTGGAGCGCCCGCATAATCGTGGCCGAGGGGAATATAAGCGGCCTCCCCCGGAGTGACGGCAAACGATAGGCCCACGATCTGCGCCTGCATGTAGTCGAGGCTGTCGGTTTCGGTATCGAATGAAATGAGCGGCGCGGCGGCGAGCTTGGCCAGCCATTCCTCCAAGGCTTCTTGCGAAACGATTTTGTGGTAGTTGCGAGCGGCGGGAGGCAATGCGGCCGGGATTGCGTCGGTGGACTGCGCGCCGGCGGCGGCTTGCGCGGAGCCATCGGTGTGGACTTGCGCGTGGGTCTCGGCCGCCGCTGCGCCGGGCGTGTCCGGGCCCAATGACTTGAGCAGCGCCCGCAATTCCAGCCGCGTGTATAGTTCCCGCAGCCGCGCGAGGTCCGGTGCGCCGGCGGTCAGGCCTTCGGCAGTGACGTCCAGAGTGAGTGACGTGTCGATGGTGGCGAGTTTGCGCGACAGCTCGAGCATCGTAAGTTCGCCGCGCAGATTCTCGCCCACCTTGCCGCCGATTTCCGCAGCGTGGGCGATCAACTCATCGAGCGTTCGATATTGATTCAGCCACTTGGCGGCCGTCTTGGGGCCCACGCCGGTGATGCCGGGAATGTTGTCCGAACTGTCGCCGACCAGCGCCAGATAGTCGACGATCTGTGCGGGAAATACATCGAATTTCGCCTTGACGCCGTCGCGATCCAAGCGTGAGTTGCTCATGGTATTGATCAATCCAACATGCGGACCGACAAGCTGCGCCATGTCTTTGTCGCCGGTCGAGATTAGCACCTCGTAGCCCGAGGCGGCACCTTGTTTCGCCAGAGTGCCGATCACATCATCCGCTTCGACGCCCGGCACCCGCAGCAGCGGCAGTCCCATGGCGGCCACTGTGTCGTACAGAGGTTGTATCTGCGAGCGCATGTCATCGGGCATCGGCGGGCGGTGCGCCTTGTACTGCTCGAACAAATCATCGCGAAACGTCCGGCCGGGCGCATCGAATACCACGGCGATGCGCTGCGGCGACTCCTCCTTGATCATCTTGTTGAGCATGTTGAGCACACCCAACACCGCTCCGGTCGGTTCACCCTTGGAGTTGTTGAGCGGCGGCAGCGCGTGGAATGCCCGATACAGATAGCCTGAGCCATCGACCAAAATGAGTTTGTCTGCGCTCATGAACTTTGCGTAATGCTCAAGCTCTGGGTTTCGGCGGCGTGTCCGCTGGTTTGGCCGCATCGGGAGCCGTGCCGCGGGGACTCGGCACCACTTTCTTGTGCTTCGGGGCGTCCGGATGCACCAGCGGACCTTTTTGGCCACAGCCGGCGATCAAGCAAGCCATGCACAGAGAGATTAACAGGCGCGCAGGTGTCATCGGGCGAGTATACCGCGCGCGGCCGCACGGCTGTTTGGCCGGAACTTCTGGCGCCGCCGGCCGGTCCGAATCTGTAGTACTTGTAGGAGACGACGATGCAGCGGATCTCGGCAACCCGATTGGCGATACTGGCGGTAGGTGCGTGCGCTGCTTCGACGACGGCCTTGGCGGATAACCCGGCGGGATTTTATCTGGGTGTCGGTGCCGGCTACTCCACCGTCAGAAGCGACGATCCTGCGTACGGGCTTCCCGGCTATTTCAATGATCACCAAACGGCATGGAAAGTGATCGCCGGCGTGCGGCCGATTTCCATCGTGGGCGCCGAATATGAGTACGTCGACTTCGGCCATCCCACTAATCGCTACGGCTCCAATGGCTTTGCCAACTACGGACTGGATTCTCACCCGCGGGCGAACGCTTTGTTCGGCATCGGGTATCTACCGCTGCCGATTCCGTTCTTCGATGTGTACGGCAAGGCCGGAATCGCGCGGCTGCAAACCGACGTCACGACTTTCGTGCCGGACGTGTGCCCGCCATCTAGTTCGTCCTGCAGCGGAACCTACTTTCGCCGCAGCGAGACCGATAACAGGTTCGCCTACGGCGTCGGCGTACAGTCCAAAGCCTGGGGTATCGCCTTCCGCGCGGAATACGAGCGCATCAACTCGCAATTCGGCGACCCGGATGCGTTGACCGTCAGTGCCACCTGGACTTTCTAAGCGCCGGGAATAGCGCTTTAGAACAATGTCCGATGTGAGTCTGCGCGCCGTGCCGCGGCGCGCTCTATACTGGTGTTCATGAAGAACTCAGTGTCTCGCGCATCGCGCCATTCTTTGCCCGTGCTCCCGATGGTTGCCATCGCGCTCATCGCCGGCCTCTGCTCCTGCGCGCACAGGGATTCGCGGGCACCGGCCGCAGGCGCCGGCGCCACGACTCGCGCGCTTCGATCCAAGGTCGGCACCATCGTGGTGATTTACGCCGAGAATCGCGCCTTCGATAATTTATACGGCAATTTCCCGGGTGCACACGGGCTCAGCGAGGTCGTGGGACCCGACGGACGGCCACTGCCTGGCTATGTGCCGCAGATTGATCGCGATGGATCGGTCCTTCCCGTATTGCCGCCGACCTGGAGCGGTGTCACGGCGCCGGGTATCAATCCCGTGGTGACGCAAGTGCAAAGCGCCGGCTTACCCAATGCCCCGTTCTCGATCGAAGACGCTTTCACAGCGCAGGCCAACGCCACCTTGTCGACATCCACGATCACACGCGATCTGTGGCATCGCTTCTTCGAACATCAGATGCAGATTGATGGCGGCAAGAACGATGGCTACGCCGCGTGGTCCGACGCGGGCGGCCTCGCCATGGGGCACTATGACTACCGCCGATCGGCGCTGTATTCCCTGGCGAAGGACTTCGTGCTCGCCGACAATTTCTTCCAAGGTGCGTTCGGCGGATCCTTTCTCAATCACCAGTACCTGATATGCGCCTGTGCACCGGAGTATCCCGAGGCTTCGACAGTCAAGGCGAAGCCCTCCATTGCGATACTCGAGCGGGACAGCGCCGGACATTTTCTGCCGCGCCTTAAATTGGCGCGCAACGCCAAGGGCTCTGCATTGGATGGGCCGCCAAGTTTCGCGAAAAGCGGCAATATCGCTCCGCCGAATTACTTTGGCGACGGGCGGTTTTATGCTGTGAACACCATGCAACCACCGTATCAGCCGAGCGGCAATACGCCCGCCGCCGATGATGCCGGGTTTCTTTACGCGGATCGCGACAATGCGACGACCTTGCCTGCGCAGACGGCGGCCACCATCGGCGATGCGCTGGATGCCAAGCATGTCAACTGGGTCTGGTACTCGGGCGCCTGGGACGCGGCGCTTGCGGACGGCCGCCGCCCGCCGTCGAAAACTCGCAGCGTGATCTATGCGCCCGATTCGCCGGGCGGCAATCCGAATTTCCAGCCGCATCATCAACCCTTCAATTTCTACGCGCGCTTCGATCCCGTAGCTCACCCCGAGCAACGGGCGGCCCACCTGAAGGATTACGGCGAGCTGCTCGCCGCGGTCGCGGCCGGGCGTCTGCCGGCAGTGGCGTTCTACAAACCGCAGGGCAATGTAAATCAACACGCCGGCAATGCATCGGTCGCAGAGGGCGACGCGCACATCGCGGAGCTGGTCGCCAAACTGCGCGCGAGCCCGCAGTGGTCGCACATGGTCATCGTGATTACTTACGACGAGTTCGGCGGCGCCTGGGACCACGTGGCACCGCCGCAGGGCGATCTCTTAGGACCTGGCGCGCGAATTCCTGCCTTGATCATCTCGCCTTTGGTCAAGCGCGGCACGGTCGATCATACGCAGTACGACACCGAGTCCATTCTGCGGCTGATCACGCGCCGCTTCGACCTGGACGTGTTGCCGGGAATCACGGCGCGCGATCAAGGACTGGCTGCGCACGGTGCGCCACCCATGGGCGACCTGACCGATGCACTCGATCTGCGCCGCTAGCTAGCGCGCAGTCCCTAAGCCTATTGGGTTTTCTTCGGAGGGCCTTTCTTATCGGTCGGCGGCGATAGCGCGGTCGGCTTGTCATTGGCTTTGACGCTGACCAACTCCACGTCGAAAATCAGCAGCGAACCGCCCGGAATGCCGGGCTTGGGGCTGGCGCCGTAGGCAAGGTCGGGCGGCACGAACAGCTGCCATTTAGCGCCGGGTTTCATCAACACCAATGCCTCTTGCCAACCTAGGATCACGCCGTTCACCCGAAAGGTGGCCGGCTGTCCGCGCGCGTACGAACTGTCGAATTCCGTGCCATCGAGCAGTTTGCCGCGGTATTGCACCGTCACTTCGTCGCTGGGCGCGATGGCAGCCGCCTTCTTATCGCCCGGCGATACGATTTTGTACTGCAGACCGGAGGCCGTGGTCGTGACGCCCTTCTCGTGAGTGTTGTGCGCCAGGAAATCCTTGGCAGCCGTCTGGTTGCCCGCAACGGCGGCCTCCATCAGCGAGCGCACGTAGGCATTTAGTTGTTGCTGTTCGGCGGGCGTGCTTTTCTTGCCTTGCAAGCCATCGCGCATGCCGCGTGCCAGAGCATCCATATTCACGTGATCGGAAACGCCCACGCCGTGCATCTGCGCACCGAAGGTCAGGCCGAACAGGTAGCTGCTTTGCTCATTGCTCAGCACCGCGAGTGCGGCGGCCGGGGGCGCGGCGGCGCCCGGTGCAGTCGCGGCCGGTGCAGGCGAGGGAGTTTGCGCCCCGACAATGGGCGAGACTGCAAGCAGAAGCCATGCGCTGCATGACTTCAGGATCGTGGAGATGCTGGGTTGTCTCATGGCGCGAACGATACGCCCCTTCAGGTTGCAAAGGCCAGCGTAAATTATACGCCGAGGGCACCGCGCCGGATGATGGCTACAGTCAAACGCGACGTGCATACCAATTTACCCGCATCGTTGACGATGTCGATGCTCCAGACATGGCTGCGTCCGCCCAGGTGCACCGGGCGTGCGGTGCCGGTGACCAATCCTGAACGACCCGCACGCACGTGATTGGCGTTGATCTCCTGGCCCACACATTGGTATTCCTGCATGTCGATACACATACCCGCGCCCATGCTGCCGACGGTTTCAGCCAGCGCCACCGAGGCGCCGCCGTGCAGTAATCCGTAGGGTTGACGTGTGCGGTGATCGACCGGCATGGTCGCGCGCACAAAATCTTCGCCGACTTCGGTAAAGGCAATTCCGAGATGTTGCACCAGCGTTGCCTGATGCAGGGAATTCAGTTCCTGTACGGTCCTGAGGCTCTTCCATATGCTCATTCGGAATCCTTGATCTTGGCCGCGATACGAAGATAGGCCTCACGAAATGGTATGCCTTCCTGGGACACCAGCGCGTTCGCGGCCGCGGCAGCGTGGATGCCGGGATCGAGGTGAATATTTTCCGGCCGAAAACTTAACCCCGCCAGAGCGCTCGGTAGTATCGCGAGCGTCTGCAGGCAGGAATCGATGCCACGGAACAGGGGCGGCTTGATCAGCTGCAGATCGCGGTGATAGCCGGAGGTGAGCTTCTGCGTGATGCCCAGCACCTCGGCAAGCGCTGCCTGCGCGACCGCCGAGCGTCCCCGCATCAGCTCGAACACGTCGGGATTGCGCTTCTGCGGCATGATGGAGGAGCCGGTGGTAAAAGCTGCCGGAAGGGCGACGTAGCCGAATTCCTGGGTATAGAACAGCAGCAAGTCCGCGGCCAGCCGTCCCATGTCCTGAGTGAGCAGAGTGATCTCGAACAGCAGCTGCGCCTCGGCCTTGCCGCGGGACAGCTGCACTGCCGTGACCGGTTCCTGCGTCTCCGCAAAGCCCAGGCTGAGGCGGGTGGCCTCGCGGTCGAGTTCGAGATTCGGAGTTCCATAACCCGCCGCAGATCCCAGTGGATTCTTGCTGATGCGCCTCTGCGTCAGCGCCAGACCTGCGGCATCGTCGCGAATCTCAGCCGCGAAGCCCTGCGCCCACAGCGCCACGGTGCTCGGCATGGCCTGCTGCATATGCGTGTATCCGGGCAGCACCACGGCGCCATGCCGTGCGCTCAGCGCATCGAGTGCCTCGGCTACGGCGATTGCCCCTAGCCGTAGTTCGTCAGCGGCGTCGCGCAGGTACAGTCGCAGCGCGGCGAGCACCTGATCATTGCGCGACCGGCCGGCATGCAGGCGGCCGCCGGTGGCACCGATGCGCGCAGTCAGCAGATTCTCGATGGCAGTCTGGCAATCTTCCTGCTCCAGCGACACGGCCCAAGTCCCGCGCGCGTGTTCCTCGCCGATGGCCGTCAGGCTGTCGCGAATCGCCGCAAGATCCTGCGGCGACAACAGGCCCTGCTGCTGCAGCATCGCGGCGTGCGCCAGCGATGCTTGAATGTCGTAGGCAACCAAGCGGTTGTCCAGTAGATGGTCCTCGCCGGCGGTATAGCCAAGGACGCGCGCATCCAGCGGCGTCCCCTTGTCCCAAAGTCGCGTCATGCGCCCGCTGCGCTCAATTGTTCGGCAGGGCTCAAGGCCGTGAGATCGGCCACCACCAGCGTGCCGGTGCCCTCATTGGTGAAGATCTCCGCCAGCAGGCTGTCGGCGGATTTGTAGCTAATCACGTGGACTCGGCGTACGCCGCCGCGTATGGCGTTCTCTATGGCAGCCGCCTTCGGCAGCATGCCGTCCTGCAGCGAACCTTGATCGCGCAGGCGCTTCAATCCCTTGATGTCGGTGTACGACACCACCGAGCTCGGATCATCGACGCGCTCGAGAATCCCTTGTGCGCCGGTGCAGAGCACGAGCTTTTCGGCCGACAGCGCCCCGCCGATGGCGGCGGCCGCGGTGTCGGCGTTGATGTTGAGCAAAATGCCATTCGAGTCCGCCGACAAGGGGCTGACCACGGGCATCATGCCGTTCTCGAGCAGCTTTTCGATCACGCCCGCATTCACCGAATCGATATTGCCCACGAATCCGTAGTCCACGGTCTGGCCCTCGGCGACGCGCACCGGTGGACGCTTGTGGGCGCGTATCAAGCCCGCGTCGACGCCGCTCAAGCCGATGGCCTCGATGTCGAGCTCGCGGCAGATCGCAAGAATGCGCGTGTTGATCAGTCCATTCAGCACCATGGCGGTGACGTCGATGGACTTCTGATCCGTGACGCGCCGGCCATTGACCATGCGGGTATCGATGCCCAACGAGGCCTGCAGGCTGTCCAATTGCGGACCGCCACCGTGGACCAGAACGGTTTTGATGCCCACCTGGTGCAGGATGGCCACCTGCTCTATTAGCGCGCGCGTGGAAAGCTCGTCGCTAAAGACGGCGCCGCCGGCCTTGATGACGAACACCTTGTTCTTGTACATGCGGATGTACGGCGCTGCGCTTTTGAGCGCACGTACGGCGATGGATGGATCAGGTCGACTCATGATCATTTGAAAATACTCCGAAACAACGGCCACTCAGGCCAGCATGCGATGCAGAACGGCCATCTGCACCGCCAGACGATTGAAGGCCTCGCGTTTGACTACCGCGCGCGGGCCGTCCAGCACTTCATCGGCCACAGCGACATTGCGGCGCACCGGCAGGCAGTGCATGAGCTTGGTATCGGGCAGCGCGCCCGCAAACCATCGCTCCCGCACGCACCAGTCGGACAGCTCGGCGCGCAGCCGTGAGTCGGCTTCGGTGTCGCCGTAGTACATGGTGCTGCCCCACTCCTTGGCATACAGCACGCTGGCTCCGGCGAGCGCCGCCGCTCGATCCGATGTCTCGGTGAGCGAGCCCCCGGCCGCTGCTGCGGCCTGTCGCGCGGCAGTCATGATTTGCGGCGGCAGCGCGAATCCTTCGGGCCGCAGGACCACGACTTCCATGCCGCGCATCGCCGCCATGTGCACAGTGGCGGCGGGAACAGCCAGCGGCAGGGCTCTCGGATGATAGACCCAGCTTAGAACGAACTTCGCTTTCTGCGGTATCTGCAGTTCATCCAAGGTGCGCCAGTCCGCCAGCGCCTGACAGGGGTGATTCATCGCCGATTCCATGTTGATCAGCGGCTTGTCGCACAGCGTATCGATCATCCTGAACAGACTTTCGCCGAGGTCGCCGGCGAGGTTCTTGCCTTCGGCGAAGGCGCGCACTCCGAGCGCATCGCAGTAGGAGGCGAGCACCGGTATGCCTTCGCGAATATGCTCTGCGGACGCGCCATTCATGATGGCGTTCTGCCGAGTCTCCAGCTGCCAGGTTCCCTGGCCCGGTGTGATGACGAAGGAGGAGCCGCCGAGGCGCGCCATGCCCGCCTGAAAGGAGGCGAGGGTACGCAACGAAGGATTGAAAAATACCAATCCTAAGATCTTGCCCGCCAGCGCGCTGGGCTCGGGTTTGTCCTGCAGTGCTTGGGCCAGCGCGAGCAAATCGAGAATCTGCTCGCGGCTGAAATCGGCCAGGCCTAAGAAGCGCTTCATGCGGGAATTCTCGCCAGGGCGTCGCTCAGCTGATCGACATGGCCTTCATTCAAGATGTACGCCGGCAGCAGGCGCAAGATATGCGGATCCGCGCTGGTGCCGGTGAGTATGTTATTCGCCAGGAGTGCCGCCTGCACTTCCTTGGCCGGCCGCGAAGTTTTGAGACCCAGCAAAAAACCCGCCCCCTGCACGCCGGTGACCGGACCTATGATGCAGGTGGCGCGGATGTACGTGGAGACTTGGCGCACATTCGCCAGCAGCGATTCGGATTCGATGACGTCGATCACCGCCTCGGCTACCGCGCAGGCCATGGGGCCGCCGCCGAAGGTGGTGCCCATGTCGTCGTACTTCAGCTGGCTCGCGATGCGGCCCGACAACAATAGCGCCGACACCGGAAAGCCATTTCCCAACGCTTTTGCGGCGCTAATCATGTCCGGCGTGACGCCGTAGAAATTCGCAGCGAAAGGCGCGCCGGTGCGGCCCA
>JANYIY010000262.1 GCA_025358615.1 Gammaproteobacteria bacterium
GTACTATGTCACGAGTCATCGTACATACGTCACGAGTCGCAAACCCACCAAAATCACCGTGCCCTAAAACTTCCCGGTCTTCAAAAAAGTCGCCGTCGCACTCGCCACTGCCTTGGAAAACACCATACCGGTGTGGCTCACGGGCAGCACCACATGGTCCTCCGCGCCCACCAGCTGCGTCTCCGCCACCAGTACGGTGCCATCGTTGGGGCTCTCGAGTTTCCCCAAGAGGCGGCCCATGCCGCGTTCCAAGCTTCCCGCGATCACTCCTAAGTCCCGCGCCACAGCCCAGCGGCGGCCGCGCGGCACAAGTAGCTCCTCACCTGCGCTGCGCCCCAGGATGCTCTTGCCCAGCGGTAGCCGCGCTAAATTCTGCGCCGTGCGGCTGCCCTGCAGCGGCGGCCCCATGAGCACGATGCGCCCCGGCGGCAGCCATGCCCGCACCGCGGCGTCTTCCTCGAACAGCCGCAAGATGACGAGGCCGCCCAAACTGTGTCCGACCAGGTGCAGGGTATCGGCGCGAATGGCGGCCAGGAACTTCGCCAGGGCCCGCGCATTGGTGCCGGCATCGGCTGCAATCGAGGGGTATGAAAATGTCCGTGCGTCGGCCTGCAGCTGCTGCGCCAAGCGCCGGCGCAGTAAGAAGGATTCGGCGCCCCTCTGCCACAGCCCATGCACGTACACCACCACGGTGCTCAATGCGCCGATTCCAGGCGCAGCGACTCAATCACGGCGCGGTTGGTGTTCGATGAGGCCTTTGCCACCGCCTCGAGTCCCGACGTCCAGCAAAACTGCACATGCTCCGACTCGCTCAACGTCACCGCAACACGGCGCGGCAAGCGCAACGAAAACGCATGTTCCAGATTTCGCGTAATTCCCGGCGCGTATTTTTTCCCGAACGCCGGCAGTATTTCGTACACCTGGGTCCATTGCAGATTGACCAGCACCCCCTGTGTGATGCCGGTTTCCTCCACCACCTCGCGCCGCGCCGCGGCATCCGCGAACTCGCCCCACTCCAGGCTGCCTGTCACCGACTGCCAAAAACCGGCCGGCCGACGCCGCTCCAGCAGCAGAAATTCAGCGCCATCGGTATGGATCACGATCAGAACGGACTCCGGCCGCCTGAATTGCTGATCGCCGCTTGGCGGTTGAACGTTCACTCGACCTTGGGCGCAACCCGTATGCGGATATGTAATTCCTTGAGCTGTGCTTCGCTGACTTCAGTCGGCGCATCCATCAGCAGATCCGCCGCCGTCTGCGTCTTCGGGAAGGCGATGACATCGCGAATACTCTCTGCCCCAGCCATCAGCATGGCCAGGCGATCCAGCCCGAAGGCAATTCCGCCATGGGGTGGTGCGCCAAACTTGAGCGCATCCAACAAGAATCCGAATTTGACCCTGGCTTCTTCCGGCTCGATACCCAGCAAATCGAATACCACGGACTGCAGTTCCTGCGAGTGAATACGCACAGACCCGCCGCCGATCTCGGAACCGTTCAGCACCATGTCGTAGGCCTTGGCCGTCGCCTGGCCAGGGCTTGCCGCCAGGGCGGCGTAGTCCAGATTCGCCGGGCTGGTGAAGGGATGATGCATGGCCTGCCAACGTTTGGCATCCGCGTCCCATTCGAACATGGGGAAATCCACCACCCACAAGGGCTGCCAGCCTGCGGCGACCAGCTGCATATCCTGCGCCACTTTCAGGCGCAGTGCCCCCAAGGCGTCGCTCACCACCTTGCCACTGTCCGCGCCGAAGAAAATCAAGTCGCCGTCGGCGGCGCCCGTGCGCTCGAGAATTCCGCTCACCGCCGCATCGCTCAAGAATTTCAATATCGGCGACTGCAAACCCTCGCGTCCCTTCGCCATCTCGTTGACCTTGACATAGGCCAGGCCCTTGGCGCCATAGCGCGCCACATAGGCCGTGTAGTCGTCGATCTCCTTGCGCGACAGACGCCCGCCCTGCGGCACGCGCAGCGCCGTGACCCGGCCGCGCGGATCGGACGCAGGACCCGCAAACACCTTGAAGTCGCAGCCCTTGACGAGATCGGCCACATCCACCAATTCCAGCGACACCCGCAGATCGGGCTTATCCGAACCATAGCGGCGTATGGCTTCGGCATAGCTCATCCGCGGCAATGGGTTGGGCAACTCGACATTCAGTACCTGCTTGAACAAATACCGCACCAGCCCTTCCATCAGGTTCTGTATGTCCGACTGATCGAGGAAGGACGTCTCGATATCGAGCTGCGTGAATTCCGGCTGCCGATCGGCGCGTAAGTCCTCGTCGCGGAAGCAGCGCACGATTTGATAGTAGCGATCGAAGCCCGCGATCATCAGCAACTGCTTGTAAATCTGCGGCGATTGCGGCAACGCGAAGAACTTGCCGGCATGGGTACGGCTCGGCACCAGGTAATCGCGCGCCCCCTCCGGTGTCGCCTTGGAGAGCATCGGCGTTTCGATGTCGATGAAGCCGGCCTCATCCAGGTAGTGCCGCATGGCGCGCGTGATCCGGTGCCGCAGCAACAGCCGCTCGCGCATCTCCTCGCGGCGCAA
Organism: Gammaproteobacteria bacterium; assembly: GCA_025358615.1. Taxonomy (GTDB): domain Bacteria; phylum Pseudomonadota; class Gammaproteobacteria; order Steroidobacterales; family Steroidobacteraceae; genus Bog-1198. The sequence goes on from JANYIY010000262.1 coordinate 2,549, forward strand.
GTCCAGGTAGCGATAGCGCAGCCGCACCTCTTCGTTCACCTGCTCGTCGAGCTGGAACGGCAGCGGCTCGGAGCGGTTCAGTATCTCGAGCTCCTGGCACAGCACTTCGACCTGGCCCGACTTTAAGTTGGCATTCGAGGTGCCGGGCGGCCGTGCCCGCACCAGCCCGGTGACCTTCAGTACGAACTCATTGCGCACTCGTTCCGCCATGGCGAACACGGCAGCCCGGTCGGGATCGAAGACGATCTGCAGCAGCCCCTCGCGATCGCGCAAATCGACGAAAATGACGCCGCCATGGTCGCGGCGGCGCTGCGCCCAGCCGGCCACCGTGACGACCTTGCCGGTCAATGTTTCATTAACTTGCCCGCAATAATGAGTGCGCATAGGAAATCAACTACAAAGTGAGGGGAGCAACTAAAAGTTGGCAGCGCGCGATGCTAAGGCTTAGGCAGGGCCCGGGCAAGTCGGCGCAACCTAAGCCGGCGCTGGCTAGCGCCGCCGGGTCGCCTTGGGCGCCGCCCTTTTGACCGGCCTTTTCGCGACAGTTCTGCCACGCGAGGCCTTGCGCCCACTCGCCGAACCTTTGCTCAGATCAAGCTTCTTCGTCGGGCTTGCCGCGGCCTTGTCCGAGGGTTTGTCGGGCGCCTTATCCGCAGGCTTGGCCGCATCCTTGCCGCCCTCCGCCGGTTTGGCATCACTGGCCTTGCCGTCGGTGCCCTTGGCGTCGGCGGCCGCCGTAGTCGCGGCATCCTTGGCGCCCTCCTTGCCGCTATCTTTGGGGGCATCCGCATCCGGCCTATCGGCCAGGTTCTTCTTGTTGTCCGAATCGCCCTTGAAGTCGGTCTCGTACCAACCGCCGCCCTTCAAGCGAAACACCGGCGCCGACATCAGGCGCTGCAGCTGCGACTTGCCGCAATGGGGGCATTTCTTTAGGGGCGGATCGCTGATCTTCTGCATGGCCTCGAGATCGTGGCCGCAGCTCTTGCATTGGTATTCGTAAAAAGGCATGCCTTTGCGACTCGTGTCCTATGTACGTGATGTTGAGCGGATGCTACCACGGCTTAGGGTGGCAGGAGGCCGGACGACAACTGTGTCTTGCCGTTGTCGTCCGG
>JANYIY010000030.1 GCA_025358615.1 Gammaproteobacteria bacterium
AAGGTCATTCTCGAGGACCAGCTCACGGCGCTCACGGCAGACTCGAAGGCCTTCGGGACCCAGGGCGGAGAGCTCGATCTCGCGCTCCTCGTCGACGGCCTCGCGGCCGAACGTGAGCAGGGCATCACCATCGACGTCGCGTATCGCTTCTTCGCCACTGACAAGCGCAAATTCATCGTCGCGGACACGCCCGGACATGAACAATACACGCGCAACATGGTGACGGGCGCCTCTACCGCGGACCTCGCCGTCATATTGATCGACGCCCGCAAGGGCGTACTCACACAGACGCGCCGGCATAGCTACCTGGCTCATCTCATCGGCATCGAGAATCTGGTCCTGGCCGTAAATAAGATGGATCTGGTCGGCTACGATCAATCCAGATACGACGCGATCGTCGCCGAGTATCGTAAGTTCGCCGCTGACATCGGCATCAAGCAATTCATTCCCATCCCGATCTGCGGCTTGGGCGGTGACAACATCGCGGCAGTATCGACCCACATGCCCTGGTATGCCGGCCCGTCGCTGCTGGCGCATCTCGAGACCGTACAGATCGATATTACCGGCGCCCAACTACGACCGTTTCGCATGCCGGTGCAATGGGTCAACCGTCCCGACCTCAATTTTCGCGGTTTCTCGGGAATGGTTTCCGACGGGCAGATCCGCCCCGGCGATGCGGTGCGCATACTGCCTTCAGGCAGGGCGTCGACGGTGGCGCGGATCGTCACGCTGGGCGCAGACCTCGAAGTCGCCGTGGCGGGTCAATCGGTGACCCTGACTCTCGCCGACGAAGTGGATTGCAGCCGCGGGGACGTAATAGCCATCGCCGACGATCCGCCCGAGGTGGCCGACCAATTCGAGGCTACGGTCGTGTGGATGGCTGACGAGGAATTGCTGCCCGGCCGCCCCTATTGGCTGAAGCTGGGCACGCAACTGGTGACCGCAACCATCCACAGCCCAAAATACCAAGTCAACGTCAATACCATGGAGCATCTGGCTGCCAAGACCCTCGGCCTCAATGCCATCGGAGTTACCAATCTGTCGACCGACAAGCCGCTGGTGTTCCAGGCCTACGAGAAGAGCCGCGATCTTGGCGGATTCATTTTGATCGACAAGATCAGCAATGCAACCGTGGCCGCCGGCCTGCTGCATTTCGCTCTGCGCCGCTCGAGCAACGTACATTGGCAGGCCCTCGACGTCGACCGCGATGCGCACGCACGCCTCAAGCATCAGCAGCCGAAGTTACTATGGTTCACGGGATTGAGCGGTTCCGGAAAATCCAGCATCGCCAATCTGGTGCAGAAGGAACTCTATGCGCTGGGCAAGCACAGCTTTCTGCTCGACGGCGACAATATCCGCCACGGCCTCAACAAGGATCTGGGATTCACTGACGTGGATCGCGTGGAGAACATCCGCCGCATCGGCGAAGTCGCTCGCCTGATGACGGATGCAGGGCTTATCGTGCTGACCGCGTTCATATCGCCGTTTCGTGCCGAGCGGCGCATGGTGCGCGGCATGTCGCCGCCAGGCGAGTTCATCGAGATTTACGTGGAAACGCCGCTCGAAATCGCGGAACAGCGCGACGTCAAAGGGCTCTACAAGAAGGCCAGAGCCGGCGAATTGAAACACTTCACCGGTATTGATTCGCCCTACGAGCCGCCGGAGAACCCCGAAATTCGCGTCAATACCGTCGAGACTTCCGCCGACGAAGCCGCGGAAGAGATCGTGACCTATGTACTGCGCAACAACGGCGAATGGGACATTTAAGCCGCCCAGCGCAGCTTAACCCCGGCCGATATACGGCATCTTGGTCGCCATCACCGTCAAAAATTGCACGTTGGCATCCAACGGCAGGCTTGCCATATGCACCACGGTCGAGGCGACGTGACCTACATCCATCGTCGGCTCCGGCGCCATTCGTCCGTCGGCCTGCAGCGATCCGGCCGAGATGACCGAGGTCATCTGGGTCGCTGCGTTGCCGATGTCTATCTGTCCGCATGCGATGTCGTGCGCGCGGCCCTCCAGGGACAGTGCGCGGGTAAGTCCCGTGATCGCGTGCTTGGAAACGGCGTATGCGACCGAATGTGGCCGGGGTACATGGGCTGAAAGCGAGCCGTTATTGATGATTCTGCCGCCCCGCGGCAATTGCGCCGCCATCCGCCGGAAGGCTTCGCGAGCGCATAGAAATGCGCCGGTTACGTTGACAGCGATCACCGACGACCAGTCGGCGAGGCTGACATCCGGCAAGGCCGTGGGCGATGCGGCTGCGCCGGCGTTGTTGAATAACAGGTCGATTCGCCCATACCCCGACACGGCGTGATCGAATAAATTGCGCACGGAATTCTCGTCACGGACGTCGGTGACAACCGCGAGAAGGTCGTCGGGTCGTTGCGCGCAAACAGCCGCCAGTGCGGACCCCCGGCGCCCAGCGATGACCACACGCCACCCGGCACTCGCAAGCGCCAACGCGACGGCGCGGCCGATCCCGCTGCCGCCACCGGTTACGATGGCCACTCTATTCATTGGCATCTCCTGTCACAGGCAATCGTCCTATAGCGGCTTGCGCTGGGATAGACGATGCATGGCAAACGCGAGCGCGACTCCAATGAAAGGCAGAACCACGACTGCATCCATCTTGCGCACGATCAGGGCACCCGACAGCAGCGCGCCGAACAGATACGACACCACCACCGCGCTTTGAATCTTCACGTCCTTGAGGCCCGACACATCGCCGTTGGCAATGGAGTCGGCAATCGTTCCGACCAACTTGGTCAAGGTTTGTGTGAAGACGATGGTGGTCAGGCTGATCGATTGGCCGATGACGGCCTGCAAGCCCATGGCAATGGCCAGCAGTAGAATCTGCAAATAATCCGAAGGCGCATGTGACATGTGCGGAGTCCACAATGCATACAGCGCGAAAAACAGCAGCAGCCCCGCCTCGCCGACGAGCAGCAGACTGAGCGCTTGTTCCTGCGCACGGCCGCGGCGCAGCAGAACGCCGCCGGCGCAACCCACGGCAAATCCGAGCAGCGCAACCACCGATCCCATGGCCGCCTGTGAATCGCTCTGCGCCACATAGTAAGCGAGCAACGCAAAATTGCCCGTCATCGCGGAGGCAAATACGCCGCCCAATGTGGCAAAGCTGATGATGTCCACCGTGCCCGCCGCAAACGCGGTAAGAATCAGTATCCATTCGATATAAGTGAGTGTGGCTTTGTCCGGCATAGGTGTGCCCGGCCCATGCTACCAAGGCGCGCGACCCGAGGCGCTAGAATCGAACGCCGGCGGCAAATCGCCAGGCATTTTGCGCGGAGAAATTCTGATAAGGATCGTACGCCAGCCGTATGAAACACTTCGGCCAGTCCCAGTTGGCACTGTAGCCCCAACCGGTAATCCGGCCCGCGTCGCTGAGTCCGCTCTTGCGCATCAAGTCCAGGGTGGCGTGCGAGTCGCCGAAGGGAATCTGCGCGTTTGCGTGCCAATCGCGCTGTCCGGTATGAAAGCGGTCATCGGCAACCACGAACACCGTATAACCGGCGCCGTTCGCGGCATGATGTCCGGCGCCGAATGTCACCGCATCGTTCGGGTCGAAATTGAGGTTGAAGTACGGCCTCGCATCGGTGCGGCCGATGCCGGCGACACCGTACCACGAGTCGCCCGCCTGTAAATTGAGGCTGCCGCCTACGAAGCCCCTCGACGCCACCTGCAGCGACGGCTGAATCTTGAAGTATTTCCCCGCATCGATGGACGTGTCCGCGCCCGCGCGCGCCTGGGTACCGAAGCTTTGATCGGTGTAGGCGCCCACCCATGCGCTTGTGTCATCGGCACGCCATCGCAGATTGACGTCGGAACCCTCGTAACCGCCGTAGACATACTGGCCCACCGTGAGCTTCCAGGGCAGGCTGTTGCCGTTTGCGGCGGGCGCCGAGGCGGCGCCGGCTAGGGCCGCGGCGGCCCAACTGAGAACCACTACGCCGAGTCGTGGCGGCGCCTCACGGCGCATCGATTTCGTACCCTGCCGCGCGAAGTTCATCCAGCAGGCCGCCCGGTTCGAGCAACATGTCCATGTTCACCACGGCCAATGTCACTCCCCCAGTCTGCAAATACTTTTCGACGGTCATAAGCCAAGTGCGGCGCATGCGGGCGATGAGTTCCACCGCGCCCACACCGGTGTCGAGCGCTGCCCGGCAGGCGTCGACCTCTTCAGGTTCGCGCAGTTTGGCAATGCGCTCCACATTGCCGCTCGCCCAAGCATCAGCGCGCTCGAGCAGACGCGGCAGATCGCGCTCGACGGTGACGAGCGACGCCGCGACACAGGCGTTCTCGGTGGCGGGTGGCAGCGCCTTCAGGGCGTCCATCACATCGCTGACCCCCGCAATTTTCAATTCCTCGACTCGAACCTTACGATCCTTTGCCAGCTTGCGCACGGCAGCACCGATGTCCAGGCGCGTCGACAGGCCCACTTGATGAAAGGCCTCCCGCTGCAGGAATGCCGCCGCGATCAACGGGCGGAATCGCTCCCACTTATCCGTATCGTTGGTGTATTTGGCACGTTGCAGTGCGAACCGGGCGTGCAGATCGAGCGGCAGCACATCTTTGAGCCGCTTGCCACCGCGAACCATCAAGGCGCTGCGCTCCGTGATCAGCAGCCACAGAATCCGGGCGATGCCGATCTCGAAGGGCTTTTGCACCAGCACTTGGTTGGTGCCGCCGAGCACCTGTTCCACCTGCTTCGAGCGCCAGGTGATTCCCTTGGGTAAGGGCGACATGCTGCCGAGGATCCACACCTGTGCCGCGCCGCGACGCACATGCCACATACCGGGCCCGGTGCGCTCGCCCGTCACCACTACATCGTCCATCAATGCCGGCTGCGGTTGTTCGGCCCTGCAAACCCCGGCCCAGCTGATCGCCAACATGGCTGCAATCAGAATCGCCGGCATTCCCACCCTGCCGCTGCTATCGCCGGTCCTTGACGCGGCTGGCCTTGCCGGCCGATCGCGGCAGCGAACCGCTTGCCGCCACTCGAATGTCCGCCGATATTCCAATATTGTCCTTCAGCTTGGCGGCCAGCAGCAACGCTTGCGCCGGATGTGCATCATCGGCGATTTCCGGCCGGGCTTCCACGACTATCGAGATTTCGTCGAGACGATTCGGGCGCGACACCTCGATCGTAAAGTGAGGCGCCAAGCCCTCGCAGTGCAGAATCAGCTCTTCGATTTGCGACGGAAAGACGTTGACCCCGCGAATAATCAGCATGTCATCGGTGCGGCCGCTGATCTTCGCCATGCGCCGCATCTGCGTCACGGTGCCCGGCAGCAGGCGCGTCAAATCGCGGGTCCGATACCGGACGATGGGCATGGCCTCCTTGGTCAGCGATGTGAACACCAATTCGCCCGACTCGCCGTCCGCCACCGGGCGGCCGTCGAAGTCCACGATCTCGGCGATAAAGTGATCTTCCCATATGGTCGGTCCCTGCTTGGTGCCGGCAAATTCCTGGGCAACGCCGGGTCCCATGACTTCCGACAGGCCATAGATATCGCAAGCATCGATGTCGAATGCGGATTCGATCTCTGCGCGTATGCCGTCACCCCAGGGCTCGGCGCCGAAGATGCCGATGCGCAGCGAGGTCGATCGCGGGTCCACTCCCTGCCGCCTGAATTCATCGAGAATCGCGAGCATGTAACTCGGCGTCACCATGATGATCTCGGGCGCAAAGTCGCGGATCAATTGCACCTGTTTCTCCGTCTGGCCGCCCGACATGGGGATCACCGTGCATCCGGCGGCCTCAGCGCCATAGTGCGCACCGAGGCCGCCGGTGAACAAGCCGTAGCCGTAGGCGATATGCACCGTCATGCCGCGGCGGCCGCCCGCCGCCCGAATCGAGCGCGCGACCAGATTGCCCCAGGTGGCAATATCGTTCTTCGTGTAGCCGACCACCGTGGGTTTGCCGGTGGTACCGGAGGAGGCGTGAATGCGCGCCACTTGTTGCTTCGGTACGGAGAAAAAGCCGAACGGATAGGCGTCGCGCAGATCTGCCTTGGTCGTGAACGGGAAGTTGGCCAGATCGGAGAGCGAGCGCAGCTGGTCGGGGTGCACGCCGGCGGCGTCGAACTTTCGCGTATAGCCGGCGTTGTTCGCATAGGCATGCTTCAGCGTCGAGCGTAGCCTGTCGAGCTGCAGCGCTTCGATCTCGTCGCGGCTCGCCCCCAGAATCGGTTCCAAAGATATCAAGTCTCGAATATCGGGCGAGGTCATGGCCCGGGCTCGAAGTTCGGCGGGCGCTTGTCGCGCGCCGCGGCTAGCCCCTCGCGCACGTCCGCCAGCCTAAAGCCCAAGAATTCCAGCGCCAGCGAGGTGTCGAAACTAGGGCCGGCCAAGCGCAGCCAATTATTGAGCGCATGTTTGGTAAAGCGAATCGCCGTGCTGCTGCCGGCGGCGAGGCCTCGCGCCACCTCGAATGCTCGCGCCAGAACTTCGCCGTCCGGGACGGCCACGGCGATGAGCCCGATTCGTTCCGCTTCGGCGCCCGACAGCGGCTTGTTGGTCAACAGGTGGTACCTCGCCTTCGCCAGACCGCACAGCAGCGGCCATATGATCACGGCATGATCTCCCGCAGCCACGCCCAGCCGCGTGTGACCGTCGAGAATGCGCGCATTGTCCGCGGCAATCGACACATCCGCCAGCAATGCGATGGCAAGACCTGCGCCCACAGCACTGCCGCGAATGGCAGAGACTACCGGCTTGGAACAATTGATCAGGTTGTAAACCAGGTCGCTCGCTTCCTTCCAGACGCGGACCAAGGTCGCCTCGTCATTGATCATGCGATCGATCATGTCGAAATCGCCGCCGGAGGAGAAGTTCGCCCCTTCGCCTCTGACGATGACCACCCGTACGGCATCGTCGATGTCGATACCGCGCCACACCTGCGCGAGATCGCGATGCATGGCTTCCGTGGCTGCGTTGACGCGGCCCTTATTCGATATCACGAGTTCGAGTATGCCGCGCTCGGGGTTGAGAAATTGCAGGCTGGGGAAATCCCCGGCGTAGCGGGCTAGGTCGATGGGCGTGTTCACTCAATGCACTCCCTGAGAATCGGGAACGGCGTAAATACTAACCATGGTAAGTACCTGGTAGGAGGCCACAGTCTCCTGGTTTTGATTGGTGATTTCCGTATCCCAGGCCACTTCACCCCAGCCCTTCTCGGCACGCAGGCTCTTCGCCATGCAAGTCAGACGAACCTTGATTTTGTCGCCGGGCTTGACCGGCTTGACGAATCGAAGCGAATCGATGCCGTAATTCCCGAGCACCGGGCCATAGTCCGGATCGACGAACAGACCCGCCGCGGCAGAAATGAGGAAGTAGCCGTGAGCGACGCGGCCGCCGAACAGTGGATTGCGGGCGGCTTCAGGCTCGCTCATGTGGGCGTAGAAATTGTCGCCGGACAACGCGGCGAAACGCTCGATGTCCTCTATCGTGACTTCGCGTTCGCCCGATCTCAGCGTATCGCCCAATTCCAAATCATTGAAGGGAATGCGAAACGGGTGCCTGCCCGGATCGCGCACGGCGCTGCCCCTGACCCAGCGGCCGCTGCTGGCGGTGATGGAGTCGGGCGAGCCCTGCAACGCGCTGCGCTGCATGTAGTGCAGCACACCGCGAATGCCGCCCAGCTCTTCGCCGCCGCCGGCCCGACCCGGACCGCCGTGAATCAGCGGTGCGAGAGGCGAGCCGTGGCCCGTAGATTCCTTTGCACAGGCGCCATTCACCACAATGATGCGCCCGTGGTAGGGCGCGAGACCCAGCACGATTCGGCCGGCGAGCGCATCGTCGGCACAGAACACCGAGGCGGCCAAACTACCTCCGCCGCGCCGCGCCAGCGCGATGGTATCCGCCGTGTCCTGATACGCCATGAGGGTGGCGACGGGTCCGAAGGCCTCTACCTCGTGGACCGCACGCGCGGTCCCGGGGTCGCGTGACAGCAGCAGCATCGGCGGCACGAACGCACCACGGCTGGCATCAGCGCCGGATACCTCGAAGTGAACCGGCGTTCCCGTCACCAGTTCGGCCTCGCGGCGCAGTTCGGCAACCCGGGCAAGCACGTCGTTGCGCTGTTCCTGACTCACCAAGGGGCCCATGCGTACTCCCTCGGCGCGCGGGTCACCCACGATGATTTTTTGCAGCGCCGCTTGCAATGCGCCCACCACATGCTCCACCACGGCAGCCGGCACCAGTGCCTTGCGGATGGCCGTGCACTTCTGCCCTGCCTTGACGGTCATCTCCCGCACCACCTCCTTGATGAATAAATCGAACTCTTGAGTTCCCGGCACGGCGTCCGGCGCGAGAATGCTCGAGTTCAAGGAATCGGTTTCGGCAATGAAGGGCACGGCGTGCCGAATGATGGTCGGGTGCACGCGCAACGAAGCCGCCGTATGCGCGGAACCGGTAAACGACACGCTGTCCTGGCAATGCAGGTGATCGAATAAATCACCGATGCTGCCGCACACCAATTGCAGCGCGCCCTCGGGCAATATTTTCGATTCGATGATGCGTCGTACCACCGCTTCCGTCAGGTAGGCCGTAGCCGTCGCGGGCTTGACGATGGCCGGCATTCCCGCGAGCAGGGTGGGTGCAAGCTTTTCGAGCATTCCCCAGACTGGAAAATTGAACGCGTTGATGTGCACCGCCGCGCCCTCGCGGGACACATATACATGCTGTCCCACGAAAGTGCCGCCTTTCGACAAGCCTTCAACATCACCGTCGACATAAACTCGCGCATTGGGCAGTTCACGCGAACCCTTGCCGGCAAAGACAAACAGCGTACCGATGCCGCCGTCGATGTCGATCAAGGAATCGCTCTTCGTCGCACCGGTGCGGTAGGACAGTGTGTAGAACTCCTGTTTGAGTTCCGACAGTCGCTTGGCCAGCGATTTCAGCGCACCGGCGCGCTCGTGAAAGGTCAGCGCGCGTAGTGCGGGACCCCCCACTTCGCGTGCATGCTTGAGCACGGCGGCGAAGTCCAGCCCTGAGGAGGATGCATGGGCGATGACCTCGCCCGTGCTGGCATCGCGCATGGCGACACCCTGCTGCCGACCCTGATGCCAGGCCCCGCAGACATAGCTTCCCAAATTCATGGATTGGCTCCACGCGGGCGCGAGCTGCGTCCGCGGAAATGTGCGAGCACTGCACCGGAAGCGGCCGTCACGGCCACGTCATAGATTCCGTGGCGGCCCGCACGAAACACTTCGGTGGCGGTGGCGGTGACGCGTTCGCCGAGCGGCGTGGGTGCGAGGAATTCAATGCTGGCGCCGGCCGCCACCATCGGATCGCCGTGGGAATTGCAGGCAAACGCAAAGGCGGAATCCGCAAAGCTGAATACGATGCCGCCGTGACACATGCCGTGGCCATTCACCATCTCTGCCCGCACCGTCATGGCGATCCGCACGCGCCCGGGAACGACTTCGATGAATTCGAGATCCAGCCACTGTGAGACTCGGTCGGCAAGATACAAAGAGTGAACCACCGCTTGAGCGCGTCGCGCCGCATCGTCCAACGGCAAAGTCGAGTCCACCACGATCAGCGTCCGGTGAAGCGCGGGGTGCGCTTCTCGGCGAACGCGGCCACGCCCTCCGCATAGTCGGCCGATTGGCCCAGCTCGCGCTGCATATCGCGCTCGACGTCGAGCTGCTCGGCGAGCGAGTGCTGCCAGCTGGCGCGGATGGCCGATTTGGTGGACGCCAATCCACGTGTCGGCGCTACAGCCAGCTGCGCCGCGAGAGCATCGACAGTCGGGACGAGATCCGCGTCATCGACGCACTGCCATATCATTCCCCAGGCCGCGGCAGTTTCGGCCGGAAGCTTGTTGCCGAGCAAGGTCAGACCTAGTGCGCGTGCCGGCCCTACTAGTCGTGGCAGAGTCCAGGTGCCGCCGGAATCGGGCACCAGTCCAAGCTTGGCAAATGCCTGCACGAAACTGGCCGAACGCGCAGCGATGACAAGATCGCAGGCGAGCGCGATATTGGCGCCCGCCCCCGCTGCCACGCCGTTGACCGCGGCGATCACCGGCACCGGCAGACTACTGAGGGCGATCACCAAGGGTTTGTAATACTTGTTGATCGACTCGCCCAGGTCCACCCCCTTCGAGCCCGGTGCCACCGCGCGGTCACCCAGATCCTGGCCCGCGCAGAAGCCGCGGCCGGCGCCGCTCAGCACCAAGACTCGCGCGCCGCGGGCCGGCAAGCTCTGCAAAGCCTGCTGCACTTCGTCGTGCATTTTCGTATTGAAACTGTTGAGCTTGTCCGGCCGGTTCAAGGTCAGGCGCGCGATGGCGCCTTCGACGCTGAACAGAATGTTGTCGTATGGCATGGGCGTCCCCCGGACGTCGGTGAGTTCTATTTATGATCGTAGCTGATGTCGAGTGTGGCAGTCGTCGGCCGAGCCTGACAACACAGCACGAAACCGGCGTCCGTTTCCCAGGGTTCCAAGGCGATGTTGTGCTCCATCACCGCGGCGCCCCCTGTGATTCGTGCGCGGCACGTCGCACAAATCCCGGAACGGCACGAGAATGGCAATTCAAGACCCGCCCGCTCCGCGGCTTCGAGCACGGAGCCGTCGGTGGTCGCCATCGGAAAGCTGCGACGCCGTCCATCCATGACTACGGAAATGGTGGCCAGTACCTCCTGCGGCCCTGACTCCGGGTGCACGGGCGCGGCTGTCGCAGCAACGGCTGCCGCAGCATGGGCTGCCCCAGCATGGGCTGCCCCAGCAAACCGCTCGAAGCGAATCGGCGCATCGCCGTTCAACGACTTGACGGCGTCGCGGACCGCATCAACCATGTCGCCCGGCCCGCAAATCAAGTACTCATCCGCTGTGGCGATCTCGCTCATGTGAAGCGCGAGCTCGCGCACCTTGGCGGCGTCGATTCTGCCGTTCAGCCATTCAGTCTGCTGCGGCTCGCGGCTCATCACAAAATGAACTGCGAAGCGATCGATGTAACGATTCTTCAGGGCGAGCGTCTCTTCCAGGAACATGGTGCGCGAAATACCCCGATTGCCGTAGATCAGCGTGCAGCGGCTGCGAGGCTCGCGCGCGAGAATGTCAGCGGCAAGCGACAGAATCGGCGTAATGCCACTGCCCGCCGCGAACGCCACATACGAGTGCTCGCGTTCAGCGCTGATGGAGGTGCGGAAGCGTCCCATCGGCGTCCCAACATCCAGCAGATCACCGGCTCGCAGTCTCGTGGTCAGCTCACCGGACATTCTGCCGCTCGATTGCAGCCGTATCCCCAATTTGAGTAAGCCGCTTCCGGGTGGCGTGACGATGGAGTAGGTGCGGCGCTCCTCGCGTCCGGCAATCATTCGCCGCACGGTGACGTACTGTCCGGCGTGAAACTCGAACGCGTCGCGCAGTGCGGTCGGAATTTCCACGGTGAGGCAGGCGGCATCCTCGGCGACGCGTTCGACCGCCGTCACTCTCAAGGGATGAAAGCTAAGCACGTGGGTTCACTAGATACACTTGAAGTATTCAAATGGCTCGAGGCAGGCGCGGCAGCGGTGCAGCGCCTTGCATGGGGTCGAGCCGAATTCGCTGGTACGCTCGGTGTCAGTGGAATGGCAACGCGGGCAGCCTACGGGCCGATCACCGCGCAACCCATCGCGCATGGTCGAGGAATGCTCGGGCGGCACGATGCCGTACAGCAGCAATTTGCGGCGCCCCTCGGCGCTGATCCAATCACTGCTCCAGGCAGGCGACAGTACCGAGGTGACGACGAAGCTGCCGATGTCGGCAGCGCTCAATGATTCCGTAACAAAGTGCCGAATCACTTCGGTGGCCGGGCAACCGACGTAGGTCGGCGACAGCCCCACCTCGAGCACGCCGTCCGGCCGCGCAGTCACGCAGCGAATCAGCCCCAAGTCGACGACGCTCACGGCCGGAATCTCCGGGTCCTCCACCAATGCCAGGGCCGCCCATGCCCGCGCCACGCGCTGAGCCGCTCTCGCATTCGCAGCCATTGACGCATCATTCTCGAGCAATGCGGCATTCACCAGCGCGCTCCCGGATAGGTGCGCTGCAAGTGCTGCATCTCGGTGAGAATGTAGCCCAGATGCTCACTGTGCTGGCCGCGCTTGCCGTGCCAGGAGTGCGGGCGATCCTTGGGACGATCGAGAGTCGCCTCTGCGAGTATTTCGCCGATGCGCTGCGACCACGCCGCCTGAACCTCCGACAAGCGCGGCGCCACGCCTCGATCCGCCATGGCTTTGTCCAGATCATCCTCGGCAAACAATTCCACCGTGTAAGACCACAAATTCTCCAGGGCGGATTGCACGCGCGCGTGACTCTCGGCGGTGCCGTCGCCAAGGCGCAGCAGCCAGCCGCTGCTGTAACGCAAGTGATAGCGAACTTCCTTCACGGACTTCGCGGCAATCGCCGCCAGGCGCTGATCCGCCGACGCTGCCATCCGCTCGAACATTTCCAGTTGGAAGGCGTCGATCAGCACTTGGCGCACGATGGTCTGGCCGAAATCGCCGTTCGGCATTTCCACCAATATCGGATTCAAGTACTCGCCATGCTCGCGCAGAAAGGCAATGTCGTCCTCAGCGCGGCCGCGTCCTTCGATTTCGCCGGCGTAGCTCAGCAGCAGCCGCGCCTGTCCGATCATGTCGAGGGCGATATTTGCCAGGCCCAAATCTTCTTCGAGTGCCGGAGAATGCCCCACCCATTCACCCAGCCGCTGCCCCAGCACCAGGCTCAGATCGCCCAGACGCAGCACGAAGCAGAACAAATCGCGCGCCTCCGCATCGGTGCGCCCGGCATTCGCAACAGCCACGCTCACAGCGTTTTGACCTCGTCGGGAATCTCATAAAAGGTCGGATGGCGGTAAATCTTGTCGCGCGCCGGCTCGAACAGCGAATCGCTCTCTGCCGGATCGGAGGCGGTGATCTGATGCGACGGCACCACCCAGATGCTGATCCCCTCCAGGCGGCGCGTGTACAGATCGCGTGCATGATCGACGGCCATGCGCGCATCCGCCGCATGCAGGCTGCCGACATGCTTGTGATCGAGACCACCACGCGCACGTACGAACACTTCGTACAAGGGCCACTGGCGTTTGTCTTCGCTGCTGCTCATTGGTCGATGCTCACTGTTTTAGGGACGGGCGGCTAGGCGGCCAGGGTTGCGGCGCGCCGGCGCTGTTTTTCGGCGTAAGCGCTCGCGGCCTCGCGCACCCAGCCGCCCGCGGCATGCGCATTGCGCCGCGCGGCAATCCGCTCGGCATTGCAGGGCCCATTGCCCTTCAGTACTTGATCGAATTCGCTCCAATCGATGGGTCCGAACTCATGCTGCTGCTTGATGTCGTCCCAGCGCAGCAAGGGATCCGGAATGGCGAGGTCCAGAAACCTAGCCTGCGGCACCGTAAAATCGACGAATTTTTGCCGCAATTCATCATTCGAGAAACGTTTGATTTTCCAACGTTGCGATTCACCGCTGTGCGTCGAATTGGCGTCGGATGGGCCGAACATCATCAGCGCCGGCCACCACCATCGATTCAACGCTTCCTGCGCCATGCGCTTCTGAGCGGGCGTTCCCTGTGCCAAATGCATCATCAAGTCATAACCCTGACGCTGATGGAAACTCTCTTCGCGACAGACGCGTACCATGGCCCGTGCGTAGGGACCATACGAGCAGCGGCACAGAGGAATCTGATTCATGATGGCGGCACCGTCGACCAGCCAGCCGATCGCGCCCACATCGGCCCAGGTAGGAGTCGGATAATTGAAAATGCTCGAATACTTGGCCTTGCCCGACAGCAGCTGATCGATGAGCTGATCGCGGCTCACCCCCAAGGTCTCGGCGGCGCTGTACAGATACGCGCCATGACCGCCCTCGTCCTGCACCTTGGCGATCAAAATCGCCTTGCGCTTGAGCGTCGGCGCCCGCGTGATCCAATTGCCCTCGGGCAGCATCCCGACGATCTCGGAGTGCGCGTGCTGGGATATCTGACGAATCAGAGTGTTGCGGTAGCGCGCCGGCATCCAGTCCTTAGGCTCGATCTTCTCCTCGGCATCGACCCGCTCGAGGAAACGCCGCTCCAACACTCCCTCGTCGAGTGTTGCCGCATCCGCACCCTGCACGTCCAACGCCTGTGTGTACATACCTGCCCCTAAAGAATGACCAGCACCTGTATTCTGATACAGAAATATATAATAATCAATATTTTCTGTGTCATATAGTGGAATGGCGTATTAGAATGGGCCCGTGACCGATAGCCACATCTGCCGCGGTATAGGCCTTACCGACTCCGCCGCCGTTGCCACGGAGCTGGTCGCACGATTTCGGCGCCAGCGGCCGCTGCGGGCCGGCTCCCTCATCGTCACCTTGTTTGGCGATTCCATCCTGCCGCGGGGCGGCGCCATTTCCCTGGGCAGCCTGATCGCGCTGGCAGCCCCATTTGGGCTCAGTGACCGTTTGGTACGCACCGCGACCGCACGGCTGGCCAAGGATGGATGGCTCGAGGGGCGTCGCACCGGCAAGCTCAGCGAATATCACCTGTCCGAAGACGGTCGTGAGCGATTCGCGGAAGCGACCAAGCGCATCTACAGCGGGCCCGATACCGAATGGTCCGGCCGCTGGACGGTGATCGTTCTTCCGAGCATGGGCGCAGCCGCGAGAAAGGCGCTCAGAGACGAATTAATTTGGCGCGGATTTGGCGCGCTCTCCAACAACGTATTTGCACACCCGGAGCTTGACTCCAGTGCACTCAGATTGCCCAGACGAGCCGGCGGCCCGCTCTCCAAAGTCATAGTTTTCGACGCGAACCTCGCCGACGATGACGCCCCTCAGCGCCTCGTCGCCCTCGGCTGGAATCTGCAGGACCTCGGCCGCCGTTACCAGCTGTTCGTGAAGCGCTTCGAGCGGGTACTCGAAACGCTTCGCGAGGCACCCAGTCTGGATCATCAGGCCGGCTTCATCGTGCGCACTCTGCTGATTCACGAATACCGCCGCCTGCATCTACGCGATCCGTTATTGCCGCAGCGGCTGCTGCGCGCCGACTGGCCGGGTGCGAAAGCAGCGGTACTCTGCCGGAATATTTATGCGCGCGTGTTCGCCGCCTCCGAAATGCACCTGTCGCAGGTGGCAGCGCAGCTCGAGGGCCCGTTGCCGATGCCGGACGATTTAGTACTGCAACGATTCGGCGGAATTGGCTCCATCCTCGACGTCTAAGCCTCGTCCACCGGCCACTGCGCGAGCGTATCCGCCACTGAACCGAGAAAGGCATTCGCCTGGAAAGCATCCAAGGCGCGATGGTCGATGGTGAGTGTGAGATAGCTCATCGAGCGCACCCCGATCGCCTCGACGCCGTCGACCTCGAGCACGCATACGCGGCGCTCAACCTTGCCGACGCCCAGGATCGCCACCTGCGGTTGATTGATGACGATGGGCGCGGCCAGCAAGCTGCCGCCCACGCCATGATTCGAGATCGTGAACGTACCCCCGCGTACATCTTCGGGGGTGAGCTTACCGGCGCGGGCGGCTTCGACCACATGGCCCAGGCGCTGCGCCAGACTGAATAAATTCAGCGTTTGTGCGCGGTGAATCACCGGCACGATCAGGCCTTTGTTGCCAAGCGCCGTGCCCACACCGATGTTGATGTCGGCGTGCAGCTGCAGCGCATCGGGATGAAAGGTGGCATTGACTTCCCGGTGCGCGCGCAGGGCGCGCGCGCAGGCGCTGACGAAATACGCCGTCAGTGTCAGGCGTGCACCGCGCGCCTGGTAATCGGCCGCGTGGCGGGAGCGATGTGCCAACACCCGAGTGAGATCAACTTCAAACAAAGTGGTGACATGCGGTGCCTCCATGAGGCTGCGCGCCATGTGCTCGGCCACGCGGCGGCGAACGGCGCTGTGCGGCACGCGCTGATCGCTGGCATTGCTTGCATCGAGTGCAGCTGCCGCCTGTCGCGTCACGTCCTGCGCCGTGATGCGGCCATTGCGGCCGCTGCCGACGATATCAGCTGCCGCAAGCGCGTGTTCTTGCAGCAGTCGCCGCACCGCGGGGCTCAAAGGCGGCTGCGAATCGCGCGAGCCGGCCGTTACTGCCGGTGGGGCAGCCGATGCTGCGGCAGTAGCCGGCCCCGGTTTCGCCGCCACCGCGGTTTCCGCATGCACCCTAGGTCCGGCCGACAGACTCAAGCGTGCGACCACCTCATCCGGATTGACCTCTGCATTCACGTGTTTGACGATTTCGATCAAAATCCCGCTGTCAGGCGCGGCAATTTCCACGGTGACCTTGTCGGTCTCGAGCTCCAGCAGCGGTTCGTCCTTGACGACGCTGTCGCCGACCGCCTTGCACCAGCGCAGCACGGTGGCGCGCGTTCCTTCCGCGTTGGGCGGGGCCAGCACATCGGCAACTTGGGGCATCGTCAAATCTCTGCCAGATTGCGCATTGCCCGCGAAATCGCCGCGACGCTCGGTAGAACCTCGTCGAGCAATAATGGGTTGTGGGGACTCGGGACATCGGGCATGGCGAGTCGCTCGATCGGCGCATCCAAGTCGAAGAAAGCTTCCTTGGCGAGCACCGCCGCAATCTCCGCGCCGAAACCCGCGGTCATCGTGTCTTCGTGAACAATCAGACAGCGCCGGGTTTTGCGCACCGACGCCAGAGTCGCCTCGCGATCCCAGGGGGACAGGCTGCGCAAGTCGAGCAGATCGGAGGATATACCGGTGCCGATGATGGCTTGCTCGCAGCGCTCGACCATCGCGCCCCAGCTCACCACGGTCAGAGTGCTGCCCTCGCGCAGAACGCTGGCCTTGCCGAACGGCACCACAAATTCATCGCCGGGGTAGGCGCGCCGCGCTGAAGCGGAGTCGAGCAGCGATCGATGCTCGAAGAAAATCGTCGGATCATTGCCGCGCAAGGCGCTGCGCAACAATCCCACAGCATCCTGGGCATTCGAGGGCATGACCACCCGCCAACCCAGACCGTGTAGCCATTGCACTTCGTTGGACTGACTGTGCCAGGGATCGCCGCATTTGAAAAAACCGCCCGGGATGCGCACTACCATGGGTGCCGCGAAGCGATTCATGGTCCGCCAGCGCATGGTTCCGCAGTCGTTGAGCTGCTCCGTGGCAGGATCTGCATATTTGCGAAATTGGATTTCAGGCACCGGCATGAGCCCGGCCGCCGCCATGCCTACCGCCCGGCCGATGATGCCTTCCTCGGAAAGACTGGTATCGAACACCCTGCCGACGCCGAATTTCTCCTGCAATCCCAGAGTGGCCGCGTGTACACCGCCCTTGCGGCCGACGTCCTCGCCGAATATGAGCATCCGTGGATTCACACTGAGCTCATGCTCGAGTGTACGGCGCACCGCCGTGACTAAATTGATCCGGGGTCCTTGCGGACTCGCTTGCGCGGTGCCCGAGGGGGGCACGAAACCCGCACAGCGAATTCCGCCCTGCTGCTGCAGCTCGAGGCAGCCATCCGCGGAAAATTCCGAGAATAAAAAGCGGGTGGCGCGGCCCGGCGCAGGCTGGCTGCGACTTTCCACCTCGACCAGAGCCTGCGCCACGGCAGCACGTGCCTGCGCCAATTGCAGATCCCAGTCAACGGCGGAAACCCGCTCCGGCACCAGTTGAGCGCGCAGTTTTTGCAGTGGATCGCGCGCCCTCTCGGCGGCGACTTCGCCCTCACTTTTGTAGGCCTGAGTGTCCTGCCCCGAATGGCCGGAAAGGCGCGGCACCAACAGCCGAATCAACGCAGGCCCGCCGCCGCAGCGAACCCCCGCTACGGCATCCTCAATCAGCGCTGCCGTGCCCATCGGATCCGCAGAATCGCCGTCCAGCACGCGCAATCCGCGAAAGCCCTCGAGGTTCTTGGCAATGTTGCCGCCGGGCGTTTGTTGCCGGGAGGGCACTGAAATGCCGTAGCCATTGTCCTCGATGAAGAATAGGAACGGCAGCCGTTCCGTCGTCACGACATTGAGCGCCGCCCAAAAGCCGTTCGTGGCTGTCGAAGCATCTCCGCCATGTGCTATCGCAATACTATTGTCGCAGTGCTTCTCGCCCAGCACCGTCGCGCGGTAGCGCAGCGCCTGCGCCCACCCCACTGCGGGCGTGTACTGCGTACCAACACCACCGCACACAGGCAGCACGCAGGCACCGGATTTCTTCGGCATGTTGAACACGACGCCGATATCGCGCCCATCGCTCATTCCGCCGGCGCGCATCATGGTGGATGCCAGAGCGTCTTCGAGTTTGAGCCCTAGGCTGAGCAGCAGAGGTCGTGAGCGGTAGTACGCGCCCACCCCATCGTGAAGGCCGGTGAGTTGGTGAGCCAATAGCACTTGGGTCAGTTCGTGCCCACGCGCCGAGAACTGGTACAAAACTTTGCGTTCCGGGACCAGCTTTGATTCTTCGAGATCGTCGAGCGCTCGCGAAGTGGCGATCTCGCGCACGACCGTAAGCCAATCGAGCGCCTCGAGGGCGGTATTGCTTGGTAGCCGCTTTGGGCTGGCATTCATAGACAAAAGACTAGTTTATGCACGTGGACTTAAATCGCCAAAACCATAACACATCTGGGCTATTATTAGGGATATTCACCAATTCATGCTGTATCTGGAGCTATATTATGGAGTTTGACCACTTCGATGCTCGAATCCTTGCCGCGCTGCAGCGTGATGGACGCCTGTCGGTCGTGGAACTCGCCGAAACCATCGGCCTGTCGCCTACTCCTTGTGCACGGCGCATCAAGGCACTGGAATCGAGCGGCGTCATCGAAGGCTACGCGGCCATCCTCAATCCCACCCGCATCGGGCTCGGCGTGCTCGCCATCGTCCAGGTCAAATTGACCGAACATACCGACGAAACGGTGGCGCGGTTCGAAAAGGAGATACTGCTCATGGACGAAGTGACCAAGTGTTTCGCGATGACTGGCAGCTATGACTTTATCCTCGAGGTGTACGGCAAGGACTTGGATGCTTTGAGCAGCGTGGTCCTGAAGAAGCTTATCCGCGTGCCGAATGTCCGCGACATGCAATCGAGCGTGGTG
Organism: Gammaproteobacteria bacterium; assembly: GCA_025358615.1. Lineage (GTDB taxonomy): Bacteria > Pseudomonadota > Gammaproteobacteria > Steroidobacterales > Steroidobacteraceae > Bog-1198. Next base: position 19,042 of record JANYIY010000030.1, read on the forward strand.
CTCGCCACGATCAAGCGCACGGCACGAATTCCTCTCGGACACCTGCAACTGTGACGCGGCCCTCTGCCTGGCTCGTTGCCGCCTGCCTGTTCGCGGTCTATGTGATCGGGGCACGACCTGCTTCGCGATCGAGGTCCGCTGGTCGCTGGGGGACTGTTTTGGCTCGCCGCATCGATATTACAAAGTCCATTTAACCGGGCATGAAAATGTCTGCCGCAAACGACAGTGCCAATTGCCTTGAACGTGATGCAAAATCCTGCGGATGATCAACCGGCAACTTCGGTGTGTTGTATTGTCTACGGGTGTAGTCTTGAACCTGCTCTGCATGCGGCCCGCTGTCGCAGCGCTGGGCGGGGACGCAACCAGCGTGCTTGCTGATGCGAACGAGCTGCACGGCACGGCTCATTCCGTATTGCTGGCGCGATACGCCATTCACGAGATCAATACCGACAGCGGCATGCGCGTGCGCGAGTTTCTAAATCAGGACGGCATCGTTTTTGCGGTGGCTTGGAGCGGCCCAGTGGTGCCCGGCCTGAAGGGGCTGCTTGGACCGGGCTTTGCAGCTTACTCCCATGCCCTGGCGGCACTGCAACAACCGGGTCTGCACCGTTCCCTGCGGATAGCCTCGGGCGACCTGGTGGTAGAGTTTGGCGGCCATCTGCGCGCCTATAGCGGCCGGGCGTTTCTGCCTGCGCTCATGCCGTCCGGTATGCCGACGGCGGAACTTCGCTGAACCGCTGCGCCGCCACTTATCCATGCGCCTAAATTCGGCTTCGGCACTGATCACCACGGCGGTACTGCTCACCGCCTGCATCAACAACAACTCGAAGGACGCGAGCGGCACGCCGCCGCCGCCGGTGGTGAAGGTCCTTGCGTTGACCGTCGATTCCGGTCCGGCCGGCGCCGCCGGCGCCATAAATCACGCCTATGTCACGGTTAGGATTTGTGTTCCTGGCAGCCAGTCGCACTGCACAAACGTCGATCACGTGCTGCTCGACACCGGATCCTTCGGTCTGCGATTGGTTCGATCCGTGCTGGATGCCGGCATGGTCCCGCTCACCGCCGAAATCGACACGCAGGGACTCATCGTCGAGGAATGCGTGCGCTTTGGCGGCGGCCAGACCTGGGGTCCCGTCGCACTCGCCGACGTAACGTTGGCCGCAGAGTCCGCGGCCAATTTACCGGTGCAAATCATGGATGACACGGGCGCCGGCGCGCCGCACCCCGCCGGCTGCGGAACCGACGCTCCGCTTATCAACGGTGTAGCGGGTTTCGGCGCCAACGGGGTGCTCGGAGTCGAGGTTTTAGCGCAGGACTGCGGTGCGGCCTGCGTCAAAGCGACGACGACGCTGCCTTTCTACTACGGCTGTACGCCGGCGGGTAGTTGCACCGCCGAGAACGTCGCTCTGGCCGATCAGATCACGAATCCCGTCGTCCGTTTCGCGTCGGACAACAACGGTATCATTGTCAATTTGCCGAACCTGATCAATGCCAATGGCGACAGCTCAGTACAAGGCGAGCTTATATTCGGGCTGGGCACGCAGACGGACAACGCGCTTTCCGCCGCAGGACTGACGGTACTTGGCGCTGATTCGAACGGAGACTTTACTGCAACCTACAACGGCGGCACGACACCGCTGGCGGCGCTCATCGACTCGGGCACCGGCTCATTCTCCTTCGCTGATCCGGCCATGGCCGTGGGCGCATCGGGCAGCTTCGTCGGCTACTACTGCCCTGCCGTGGCGCCGCAAAGCGTCTTCGCCGTGAATACCGGCGTCGGCACGAACAACAACACCAGCACGGTAAATTTCGCCATCGCAGATCCGAATACGTTCGTGCCCAACGCAGCCGCGTTCGCCAATCTCGGCGGCGGCGGCGGATCCAAAACCTTCACTTGGGGCATGCCGTTTTTCTACGGCCGCAAGATCTACATCGGAATTGAACAGCAAATGGCCGGCGCCTATACCGGTCCGTTTTATGGTTACTAGCCTCCCAATTCCTTGGCAATCGATTGAAAACCGCGGCTGGCGGCGATATCACCTGCCGAAACACCGACGCCGTTGCGCAGCGATCTATTCGCCCCAGCCGCCAGCAGCAGCCGGCAGATGTCCGAGTAGCCACCGCGGGTGGCGGCGATCAGCGCGGTATCGCCGCTCAGGTTCTGAACATTGAGGTCAGGCGAGCGGCCAAGTAGCGACTCCACCACCGCCATGTGACCTGTAGCCGCTGCGATCAACAGCGGCGTGTCACCGGCGTTATCACGCCGGTTGACCGATATGTCGGAGGCAAGGAGCGGCACAAGAACCGCCGCGCCTGCCTGCGCGGCGGCGGCGTGCAGCACGGTGACGCCACGTGCATCCGCCGCCTTCTGATTTGCGCCGGCCGCCAATAGTAGAATGACCGCCTCGCGCGCGCCGGCTGCATAGAGAACTGCCGTGCGCTGCTCGTCATCTTCTGCGTCGATTTTTGCGTGCATCTCGATCAGCCGTTTGACGAGCGCGGTTTGACCGCCGGCGCTGGCGAGCATCAGCGGCGTGCGCTTGCGCACATCCGCTGCCTCCACATAGGCGCCTGCTGTGAGCAACATCTGCGCCACATCAAAATGGGTTGCACGCAGCGCCGCCATCAGAGGGGTCCCTTCTGCGGCGGCGCGAGTGTCGGCAGACACACCGGCACTCAGCAGCGCCTTGACCACCGCAGCATCATTGCGCGCCGCGGCGAGCCAGAGCACGCTGTGGCCGGTGTGGCTGCCGGCGGCGGCATCGGCGCCGCGAGCCAGCAACAGCGGCAAGCATTGCAGGGCATGTGCATCGGCTGCCACTTGCAATAGCGTCTCTCCCTGCGGCAGCCGAAGATTAAGATCGACCGCGGTCCGCAGCAGCAGCTGCACGGCCACCGTATCATTGCGCGACACCGCG
>JANYIY010000316.1 GCA_025358615.1 Gammaproteobacteria bacterium
GGCACATTGGTGCGCATTTGCTGGTTGACCGGGATGACGCCGCGGGGATCGACCGCAACACCGGCTGCAGCCGCATTGATCACATTGCCGTTGGCGCTACGTCCCACCGCCACCAGCACCCGGTCGAATACTTGCGGCTCGGGCCCTTCCGGTCCCTCGAACGTGGCACGCAGCCCATCGGGCAGGGACTCGAGCTTGGCCACCTTGGTTTTGAGCAGAATGCGCTCGTAACGCTTTTCAATGCGCTTCTGCAGCGGCCGCACCAAGTCCCGATCCGTGCCCGGCATCAGGCCGTCGCTCAATTCCACGACCGTCACCCGTACGCCAAGCGCGTCGTATACGCAGGCCATTTCCAATCCAATGATGCCACCGCCGATCACCAGCAGGCGCTTGCAATCGGGCGGCAGCTCGAGCGCGCCGGTCGAATCGATGACGCGCGGATCATCCGGAAATCCCCGCAGCCTCGCTGACTCCGACCCCGCCGCGATGATGCACTGTTTGAAATCGACGCGACGCAGGCCGCTCGCTCCCTGCACTTCCAAGGAGAACGGTCCGGAAAATTTGGCCTCCCCTTGAATTACTTCGACTTTTCGCTGCTTGGCCAACAGGGTCAGTCCGTTGGTCAGGCGCGTCACCACGCGATTCTTCCAAGCGCGCAGCTGCTCGCGATCGATTTGCGGCGGTCCGAATACGATGCCGCAGCCGGCCATGCCCGCTGCTTCTTCGATGACCTTGGCTGCGTGCAGCAGCGTCTTCGACGGTATACAGCCGACGTTTAGGCACACGCCGCCCAATATCGGCCAGCGTTCGACCAACGCCACTTTTAACCCCAAGTCGGCGGCCCTGAAAGCGGCCGTATAGCCGCCGACCCCGGCACCGAGCACCACCAGATCGAGGGCGCCCGGCGCGGCCGCGGGCTCGCCCGAGGGCGCTTTGGCCGGTGCGGCTGGCGCAACGGACGCGGGCGCGCCGGCAGGCGCCGCTATGGTAGCGGCCGGTGTGGCCGCCGCGGGGGACTCGGCCGGTGTGGCTGCGGCCGCGACAGCTTCGCCTGCGACCGCCTCGGTCACCTGCACGGTAGCGATCAATGCACCCGCCGCTACCTCGTCTCCCTGCTTCACGTGGACGCTGTCGATGATACCTTGCACCGTCGACGGCACATCCATCGAGGCTTTCTCGGTCTCCAGCGTTATCAACGGATCGTCGAGGCGAATTTCGCTGCCCTTTTTGACGAGCACATCGACGACTGTGACCCCCTTGGCGTCGCCCATCTCCGGAATGCGAACCTCGACCAGGCTCATTGCAAGGCCTTCACATCGCCCAGTACCTTGGCGAGAAACACCACGAAGCGCGCGGCTTCGGCGCCGTCAATCACCCTATGATCGTAAGACAGCGACAGCGGCAGAATCAGGCGTGGGATGAACGCTCCCTTGTCGTACAGCGGCTTCTGGCTGGATTTCGACACGCCGAGGATGGCCACTTCCGGCGCGTTGATAATGGGCGTAAAGGCGGTGCCGCCGATACCGCCCAAACTGGAGATGGTGAACGATCCGCCCTGCATCTCCGCAACCTTCAATTTACCGGCACGCGCCCGCTCCGACATTTCAGCCAGCACGCGCGCGATCTCGTAGAGAGTCAATCGATCGGCGTTTGCGATCACCGGCACCACCAGTCCATTGGGGGTGTCGGCCGCGAAACCGATATTGAAGTATTTCTTGAGGACCAGGTTCTCGCCGCCGGCATCCAGGGAGGAATTGAATCGCGGAAATTCCTTGAGCGCCAACAGGCAGGCTTTGATGATGAATACCAGTGGAGTCAGCCGTACTCCTGCTTCGGCTGCCTTGGCTTTCATCGCCGCGCGCGCAGCTTCGAGCTCGGTGATATCCGCATCCTCGTGCTGCGTCACATGCGGCAGGTTGATCCAGCTCGCCTGCAGCCGGGCTCCGGAGATCTTTTGTATCCGCGACAGCGGCTTGATTTCGACGGTGCCGAAATGCGCGAAATCCACCGTCGGCACCTTGGGCAGCGGCGACACCGGCGCGGCCGCCGCAGCGGGGGGCGCCGTCAGAATAGCTTTGACGTAGGCCTTCACATCATCTTGCGTGATGCGGCTCTTGGCGCCGGTGCCTTTGATCCGGCCGAGATCAGCGCCCAGCTCGCGCGCAAATTTGCGCACCGAGGGACTGGCATAGGCCTTCAAGAAGCCCGCTTCGTCGATCGCAGCCGCAGCGCGCGTCGCAACAGGCGGCGCAACCACGGGCGCGGCCTTAACCGCCGGCGGTGCGGGAGCTGCGGCAGGCGCCG
>JANYIY010000321.1 GCA_025358615.1 Gammaproteobacteria bacterium
TGTGCCGGGATGACCTCGACAAACTCGCCCAGCTCGCCGCGCAGATAGCTCCAGCCGCGTTGAATGTGCTGGATCAGGGATTGCGCCTTGTATTGCGTCAATACGGCTATCTGCCTGATGCCGGAATTGACGCAGTTCGACAGCACAAAATCGATGATGCGGAACTTGCCACCGAAGGGGGTCGCCGGTTTGCAGCGGTTCTCGGTGAGCGCCTTGAGCCGCTCGCCGCGTCCGCCCGCCATGACCACCGCCAGGGTGCCGCTAGTCAAGCGGCTGACGTAGCGTCCGGTGTTGTTACGAGCGGCGTGTCGCATCATATTCCTGGCTTCACCCTCAACAATCAAATAAGCCCCCAAGCGCAAGGCCAGCCTGCCACACTCGGGTTTCGGCTGCTAGACTTCTGATTATGTCCGCCCTAAAGCTCTGTGTCTTGAGTTCGGAGATTTTGCCGTACGCAAAGACCGGCGGCCTTGCAGACGTTGCAGGCGCCCTGGTGCAGAACCTCAGGCTGCTGGGACACGACGTGTATGCATTCATGCCGCTGTACTCAGCGGTGCGGGCGGCGCACCCGGAACTGCAGCCGGTGCTCGGGGTCCAACGGGTCCCGCTCAGCATCGGCGATGTCCAATATCGTTTCTCCTTGCAGAGCGCCAGCTTTCCCGGCACTGACATCGCGATGTACTTCATCGATTGTCCCGCCGTGTACGATCGCCCTGCCTACTACACCAACGATCCGGACGAACACCGGCGTTTTTTGCTGTTCACCCGCGCCACGCTCGAGAGCTGCCGGCGCCTTGCGTTGGCCCCGCACATTTTTCACTGCAACGATTGGCATACGGCAATGCTGCCGCTGTACTTGAAGACGCTGTACGCGTCGGATCCCTTGCTGTCGCGCGCTCGTTCGGTGCTGACGATTCATAACATCGGCTACCAGGGCGTGATGCCGGCGGCCGCGGCCGCGGATTTAGGTTTAGACCATCCCGAGTCCTGGCTGGATGCCGACGATTGGGCGCTCGGCCTAATCAACCCATTGAAAACCGGCATAGTATTCGCTGATGCAGTGACCACGGTGAGCCCGACCTATGCGCGCGAAATCCGCGAGGGTCCGTTGGGGATGGGCATGCAGGCGGCCCTGCGCGCGCGCAAGGAGCCGGTCATCGGAATACTGAACGGCGTGGATTACAAGGATTGGGATCCGCGGCACGATCCGCATTTGAAGGCGCATTTCGCACCGCAGGATCTGCGCGGCAAGCGCGCCAACAAGGAATCGCTGATCGCGGCCACCCGCCTCGACACGCCGGCGGCGCGTCCGCTGATCGGCATGGTCACCCGTCTAGCGGAGCAGAAGGGCATCGATCTGTTGTTCGACACGCTGCCGGCCATGCTGCAGGAACGCGACTTCGGCCTGCTCGTGCTGGGCAGCGGCGAGCCGCGATACGTGGACTTCTTTGCGGGGTTGGCGCAACGCTTTGCGGGTCGCGTGGCGTTTCGTTCGGGCTATGACGAGACGCTGGCGCATTTGATCGAGGCGGGCAGCGATATTTTCCTCATGCCGTCGCGCTATGAACCCTGCGGTTTGAATCAGATGTACAGCCTGCGATACGGCACCATTCCCATCGTGCGCAATACCGGGGGGCTCGCGGATTCGGTGCAGCATTTCGATCCCAGCACGAGTACCGGAACGGGGTGCGTGTTCAATGACTACGATGCGCCGGCCGTGCGCTGGGCCATCGGCACCACGCTTGATTGGTATGCCGTCCCGGAGAGTTGGCAGCGGTTGATGCAGAACGCCATGGCGCAGGATTTCTCGTGGACGCGGCAGATCGTCAAATACGACTCGCTTTACCGCGCACTAGTCTGAACGGCGATGCGGCAAGCGCAGCTACGGCATTGATTCCAACAGAGCGTAGCGGCGGCCATGGGGCAGGACAAAGGATCGTGCGGGCCGTAGACCGGCCGCGGACAGCCACGACAGCGCTGTCGCGACGTCCGGTGCGTTCGCGTTGGCTGCTACGTTCGCGGCTGCGCGCCAAGGAGCGCGGCCCGGCAATTGCACCAGGATGAGACTTTGCGGCGCGGCGGCGACGGCGGCCTGCAGACGCGCGATGGCGGCGACGTCGATGGGCCCGGGTATCAGGCCGACATGAGTCCTTGCAAACATGTCGATGGTGGCGCGGGTGGTTTCGTCGGGTGCGAAAAGTATTAATGGCTTGTCGCCAGCGCTGCGCTCGATGGCTCGAGCGATCGAGCCCAGATCCTGCCAGGCATCGACACGGGTGTAGACCTGCGACGCCGGCCCTGCGAGCAGGGCGCAATAAGCGAGAAACAGCGAGCACTGCGCAAGCAGCGGTCGATGAGCGGCCGCCGTCCAGGCGCAGACGGCAAACATCGCCGCGGCGATCAAACCCACCGCGGAAATCATGATGAAGCCGGCGTGCCCGCTCATCGTGTTCCAACCGTCGAGGGCAATCACTGCCAATGCCGCGATAAACATCACCACACCCATCATCAGCAGGATGGAAGTCGCGCGCAGCGCGCGAACATCCCAACGGTCAGCTTGTTGCAGGCTCTCCCGCGCCCACCAGGCCAGTAGCAGCGCGACGCCCGGCAGCGCCGGCGCGAAGTAAACATTGCGGGCGGTCGCCGCCACCGACAGAAACAGCAGCGGCGGCAATGAGGCGGCGAGCGCGAAGCGCACCGGACGATAGTCATCGAGCGGGCTTCTGCGCTGCCGCCATGCACGGCGGGCGGCGGCAATCACCAGCAAGGTCCAAGGTGCGAGATACAGCGGCAGCTCTATGAGGTACTTGCCCGGGGAGTTGCGGTGGGCGGCGGCATATTGCAATTCGCTCGGCGCATCGACCCGCGTAAATCGGCCGACCAGGTTGTTCCAGAAGAACACTTTCAAATGAGCGGGACCGTCCTCTCCTACGTACACGAACCAGATCCAGGTGAAAATCATTGCAGCCTGCACCAGTAATCCTAAGTACAGCTCCCAGCGCCATAGTTCGCGCCAACGCTTCTCCCAGATGACGAGTGTGACCAAGGCCATGCACGGCACCATCCAGGCGACCGCGCTCTTGCAAAGAAAACCCACCCCCAAGGCGGCATGCATCAACAAGTAACCTCGCAGGCGCTCACGGGTGCCTGTCGCATAGAAGCCCCGATACGCGCCCAAGAGCGCGACGGACACGGCCGCAAGCAGCGGCGCGTCGGTGGCCAGCCAGATGGCGACTTGGTACGACAGTAGAAAAGTGCCGAACACGGCGGCCCCCACCAGGCCCGCGACGCGTCCTGCACTGCGCTGCGCCAGCAGGCCGACTGCCAGCGCGCTGATGATGGCATACAGCAGATTGGGCAATCGCGCCGCCCAGGCCTGTGCACCGAATAGCCTGATGGGAACGGCCGCGACCCAGTAAGTCAGCGGCGGCTTCTCGCAAAAAGCCTCGCCCGCCAGCAGCGGTACCGATTTCTGCGCCTGCCAACTCATGCGCCAGGCGAGGTCTGCTTCGCGCGGTTCATCGGGGGTCCAGTAGCCGCGGCCCAACATCCCGACACACCAAATCAGCAGCAAGGCGGCGGCGACCAGCGTCACGGGCGAGCGGAGCTGTTTCAACAAAGCAGTATACTTATCGGACGACAAAGGAGAGCGCATGGCATTTGCTGACTATACTTCACAGGGCGCGGTCGCCGTGATTACCCTGAAAAATCCGCCGGTCAACGCCCTGGGTCTGGGGCTGCGGGCGGCTATTGCGGATGGCGTCGAGCGCGCGGCGAATGACGCGTCGATTAAGGCGATTGTGCTTGTCGGATCCGGTAATGCCTTTTGCGGCGGTGCCGATGTGTCCGAATTTGGGCTGCCGGCGATGTCCGCGAGCCCCTCCCTGTGGGACTTGTTTGCGTTGATCGAGAACTCGCCCAAGCCGGTGGTCGCGGCCATCAATGGACTGGCGCTGGGAGGCGGACTGGAAATGGCCATGGCCTGTCACTATCGGGTTGCCGCAGCGTCGGCGCAGCTCGGACAGCCCGAGGTCAAGCTGGGTATCTTGCCGGGCGCCGGCGGCACGCAACGCCTGCCGCGCCTGGTGGGCGTGGAACGGGCGCTGAACATGATCGTCAGCGGCAATCCCGTGAGCGCGCGCGAGCTGGCGGCGACGCAGCTGCTCGATGCGACCACTGACGGCGATGTGCTTGCCGCAGCGGTGGCCTTGGCCGGGCGAATCATTGCCGAAAAGATGCCGCTGAAGAAGGCCCGCGACATCACTCTCGATGCTGCGAACGCGGAGGCCTTGCTGAAATTCTCGCGCGGCGCCGTCGCGCCGCTCGCCAAGAACTATCCGGCGCCGCTCAAGTGCATCGACGCCATCGAAGCGGCGATACTCAAGCCGTTTGACGAAGGAATGAAAATCGAGCAGTCGCTGTTCATCGAATTGATGAATACCACCGAGTCCAAGGCCTTGCGGCACGCGTTTTTTGCGATGCGCGCCGCCGCCAAGATTCCCGATGTGCCGGGCAGCACTCCCTTGCGCCCGATCAAGTCGGTGGCAGTGATTGGCGCGGGCACCATGGGCGGCGGAATTGCCATGAATTTTGTAAATGCCGGCATCCCGGTGACGGTGCTGGAGACGACACAGGCAGCGCTCGACAAGGGATTGGGCACGGTCCGCAAGAACTACGAGAATACCCTGAAGAAGGGCCGGTTGACCCAGGAAGAGTTCGACAAGCGGATCAAGCAAATCACCGGCACGCTGTCCTATGACGACCTGAATAGCGCTGACCTGATCATCGAGGCGGTGTTCGAAGACATGCAGGTGAAGCAGCAGGTGTTCGAGAAGCTCGACCAGGTTGCCAAAAGCGGCGCCATCCTCGCCTCGAACACTTCGACCTTGGATGTGAACCGGATCGCGGACTTTACGCAGCGGCCGCAGGATGTCATCGGCCTGCATTTCTTCAGCCCGGCAAATGTCAGCAAGCTGCTCGAGATCGTGCGCGGCGCGAAAAGCGCCAAGGACGTGGTGGCCACCAGCATGGCGGTGTCCAAGCAGATCAAGAAGGTCGGCGTCATTTCCGGGGTCTGCGATGGTTTCATCGGCAACCGCATGATGAACTCCTACTTCCGTCAAATGGAGCTGCTGCTGGATGTGGGCGCATTGCCGCAGCAGATCGACCAGGCGCTGGAGAAGTTCGGCTTTGCGATGGGACCTTTTCGGGTCAGCGATCTCGCGGGCAACGATATTCTCTGGTACATCCGCAAGCGCCAATATGTCGAGTATCCGGACCGCGTATTCTCCAAAACTCCGGATCGCATCTGCGAACTGGGACGTTTCGGCCAAAAGACCGGCGCCGGCTGGTACGACTACAAGCCGGGCGACCGTGCGGCGATTGCGTCCGACCTGGTCAGCAATATCGTGCTCGAAGAGTCGGCCAAGTTGGGGCTTGCACGCCGCAAGATCAGCGACGAGGAGATCGTACAGCGAGCACTGTATTCGTTGATCAACGAGGGCGCGCGCCTTCTGGAGGAAGGCATTGCACTGCGCGCCTCGGATATCGATGTCGTGTATTTGACCGGCTATGGCTTCCCCGATTTTCGCGGTGGGCCGGTGTTCTACGCGGATACGGTGGGCCTGCCGAATATCCTGCGGACGATGCGCGAATTCGCGAAGGGTTACCAGCCCGATGCCTGGGAGCCCGCCCCCCTGCTCAAGCAACTGGCAGCCGAGGGCAAAACCTTCGGCGGATTGGGCAATCCATCGTGACGGAAGCCGCAAGGAAACGCCATTGAGGCGGCTCCTGTGTCTGTGCTGTCTGGCGGGCATGTTATGGGCACGCGCCACAGGTGCCCAACAGATAGCGATTACATTCGACGATCTGCCGTCTCACGGGGAATTGCCGCCGAACGAAACCAGGCTGCTAATTGCGAGTTCGATTCTCGTTACGCTGAAATTGGAGCGTCTTCCTCCCGTCTATGGTTTCTTCAATGGAGTGAAGATAGAGAAAGAACCGGCGACCGAGTCGGTGCTGAAGGCATGGCGGGATGCCGGGCAGCCTCTGGGAAATCATAGCTGGGCGCACCGCGATATAAATGATCTGTCGGCGGCGGAGTTTGAGGCGGAGATAGCGAAAAACGAGCCGCTGCTGAAGAAGTACATGAACGGCGAGGACTGGCATTGGTTCCGCTATCCCTACCTGCACGAGGGAGACACGCTGCAGAAGCGGCGGGCGGTGCGCTCATGGCTCGAGCAGCATGGATATCGGGTGGCGCAGGTGAACATGGATTTCGAGGATTATCTATGGAATGCGCCCTATGCACGCTGTGTCGCGAAGCACGACGATGCGGCCATTGCGAAGCTGCATGACAGCTATCTGGCTACGGCAGACCAATTCATCACCGTGTTTCGGGAAGCTTCGCGGACAGTGTATGGGCGCGATGTGAAATATGTGCTTTTGATGCACGTCGGGGCCTTCGACGCGAGGATTCTGCCGGATCTGCTTGCTCTATACCGGGCAAAGGGATTCAGCTTCATCAGCCTGGAGGAAGCGGAGAATGACCCAGCCTACCAGGATGATCCGGATATCGGCAGCGAGCAGGGCGGCGCGTTGCTGGAGCTGATGGTGCAGCGGCGAAAATTGACGTTTCCGCCGAATTCGAAGCCGTACAAGGAATTGGAAAACACGTGTAAGTGAGGCGCCTGCGATGAACCTTTCGGCGCGTGACGGGCAGAGTAAATACGTCACCGAGCTCGTGGCGAATGAAGTGAGCGCGACGGTCCTGTTCGAGCCGTAAGAACGCTTTGCCTCGGAAAGAGGTTAGTCGGGATGATGTCCTTGCTTTGCCGGCAGAGAGAGTTGATTGAGCGCGATCAAGGCGGCACAACAAAGGCCGGACGATAGGGCGAGCGTGGTGGCGCCGAGCCTTTCGATGGTCACGCTGAAAATGAAGGGCGACATGGCCTGCCCGACGCGGGCCGGCGCGGCGATGCGGCCGATACGCGCGCCGAAGCCATGCGGACCGTAGAACGCCAGCGGCAGCGTGCCCCTCGCAATAGTCAGCATGCCGCTGCCCGCGCCATGCAGTACGGTAAACGCGGCGATGAGAGGTGCGCCGCCGACCGCAAGGACCAGCGCTGCCGCCGGATGGAGAACGTTCGCTATTCTTGCGCTCACCAGGGGATTGATTCTGTGCCGGGCGCTGAACTCGATAATTCGAGCGACCACTTGCACGGGACCGAGCAGGGAAGCGGCCGCGATGGCGGCGGCCGGTGACGCCCCGACGGCAGTGAACAGCAGGGGTAGGTTGGCCGCCAGGCCCATGGTCACCATGCCCGATGTCGTGAAAATGAAGGCCAATGTCAGCATGCCCCTGTTCCAGGTGGCGATGGGTTTGGCAGGCGCGATATCGGCGGCATCCTGCGGCGCCCTCATTTCATTGCGCAGCGCCCAGGCATTGAGAGGCAAGCCCAGGCACAGGTGCAACCCCGCCCATGCCAAGCACGCTCCCCGCCACCCGAATAAATGCTCGAATAGTGCGGATGTCGGCCATCCGATGGTGCTGGCGAAGCCTGCGATCAGCGTGATTCCGGTGATGGCACTGCGCGAATCATGACCGTAGAGCCGTGTCAGCGACGCGAATGCGGATTCGTAAAGTCCTCCCGCCATGGCGATTCCCAGTATGAGCCAGGCGAGCAGCAGTGAGACCGGGCCGGTGGCCATGGCGAGCAGGGATAGTCCCGCGGCGAAGGCAATGCTTGATCCGCATAGAACCCGCCGGCCGCCATGATTGTCGATGAAGTGCCCAAGCGGGGGCCCCAGAACGGCAGATACTCCGAGACCTAGTGAAAGCGCCGCATAGGTCCAGGGTGTCGATAGACCCGTATCTTGGGCGATCGGCGCCCCGAGCACGGCCGGCAGGTAGAAGGAAGACGCCCACGCCAGCGTTTGCGTGGAGCCAAGCGCAGCGACGATGGCGAGCCGGCTTTTCATCGCTGCATCAATGGTTCCGTAAATAGTGAGCCGGAGAATACCAACTGCCGCCGCCCTTGCCAAAGACGTCGATGCTTCATTAGGCTCTGGCGGTGCGCATCTCCCTTCTCTTGGCCGCGTCGGCCTGCATTATGGCCGCGGTCCTGCTCTATTCGTCGGGGCGCGAAAGTCGACTGTTGCGCGCGGACCCTGACTCGATTTCACGGAATTCGACTCTCGAGACATTTGCGCTCAGCCGCGGGGCGCCCCTGTTCGAGCTGCATTGCGCAAGCTGTCACGGCGTTCAGGGCGAGGGCGATTCGCGGCGGGGTGTTCCTGCATTGAACGACGGTGATTGGCTGTATGGATCGGGATTGGTGAGCGATATCGAGCAGGTGATCAAGTTCGGAATACGTTCCTATCATCCCAGAGCCTGGAACCTCGCCATCATGCCGGCCTATGCGAGGCCTCGTCCCAGCTCTCGCGACGGCAAGATCGCGCCGCTGTCTCCGCAGGACATTCGAGATCTGGTCGAATTCCTCTACCGCGCACAGGGGCGCACGGCCGACGCTGCCGCGGCGTTGCGCGGCGCCGCCCTGTTCACGGGAGTCGGCGGCTGTTACGACTGCCATGCGGTTGACGCCAAGGGCGACTCGGCCATCGGTGCGCCCGATTTGACCGATCGGATCACGCTATACGGTGACGGCAGCCGCGAATCGCTTTCGCTGTCCATCTCTCAGGGCCGCCATGGCCTGTGTCCCGCCTGGGTGAATCGCATTGGTCCTGCGGGGATTCGCGAAGTGGCGGTATTCGTGCACTCGCTATCCGGGGCGGGGTGAGCATGAACAGCCATCGGTCCTTCGTTTTCTTGGGCTGCGGCGCGCTGCTGGGCTTGTTGATGGCGGGTTATTCCCTGTTCACTGCGCGCGGCACTTCCACCCTCATCGTGCCGCCTGAAGACGTGGCCTTGGTCAACCAGCAACCGATATCGCGCAGCGATTATTTGCAGCAGCTGCAAACTCTGTTCGGCGTGGACCTGGCGCACGCCACGAAGGAACAACGGCAAAAGGTCTTGAACGACATGATCCGCGAGGAGCTGTTCGTGCAGCGGGGCAAGGAGCTGGATGTTGCCTCCACGGATCCCGACGTGCGCGCCGCATTGGTCAATGCCGTTGAACTGGAGATTGCGGCCGACGCGGTCACCGCACAACCCACCGAGAGCCAGCTGCAGGCCTACTACAATACGCATCGCGAGCGCTATGCCGGCGAGGGCATCATGTCGGTGCGCGACTATGTATTTCCGTCGGGCGAATCCGCGGTGGCGGCGGTCGAGGCGCTCAAGCTCAGCGCGCCGACTCCTGCGCTTCTGACGCAGTGGCATGCGTCGGATTCGGGAAAAGTTGCCGACGAGGAGTTCTATTTCGCCGTCAAGATTCACCTGGGCGAGTCCTTGTTCGAGATCGCCCGCCATTTGTCAGACGGCGAGGTGTCGGCCCCTATCGCCCGTGCGGACGGCATCCATGTCTTGTACGTGTTCAAGAACAGGAGGCCGCTGGCGTTCGATTTTGCAGCTGCCCGGGATCATGTATTGACCGATTACCGCAACGACGCCATCGGTCACCTGCGCACCGGCGACGAGGCATTTCTGCGCAAGCGCGCGAATGTACTGATTGCAGACGACGTGCATCAGTGACGCGGACATTGCAGTGGTGGATACGGCGGGTGCCACGGCTATTTCAAAGGCCGCAGTGGGCGCTGGCCGTGGCGCTGTTCGGCATATCGACTGCCGGTGCGCACACCCGCAGCCAGTCCCATTGCGTATGGGAGATCAAAGGGCCTGAAGTTGATCTGGTGATGACGATTCCGGTCATCGAGGCGAATCGTCTGTCGAGCGATCAGAGCGCGCCATCCGACGATCGCCTGAAGGCCTATCTGACCGAGCGCGTCTATCCCCTGTCGGCGGGCAGGCGCTGCGAGCTGCTGCCGCCGGTTCTGACGCTGTCCGCAGCTGCCGGCTTTCGAAAATTCGACTTTACATTTCGATGCGCCGCGCCGAACGATCTGCAGGTTCACTCCGCGGCGTTCTTCGATCTGGTCTCGAGCCACACCAATTTTGCACAGGTTCAAAATGCGTTGAGCGGAGAGTTCACCGAGCAATTGCTCACTGCCGAGCACCAGACGGTGGACGTGACGGGCGGCGAGGGGAGCCGCCTCAAGAGTGCGCGCTTCGTCGAGTTCATCCGCATGGGCACCATGCATATCTTCACCGGCGTCGATCACATGTCCTTTCTGCTGGGGCTGGTATTGATTTCGAGGCGGCTGCGCGACCTGGTGTTCGTGGTCACGGGCTTTACCATCGGTCACAGCCTGACACTTGCGCTGGCGGTGACCGGAGTGCTTAGACCGCACGCGGAATACATCGATGCCTTGGTGGCGCTCACCATCGCGTTGATCGGCGCGGAGAACATTGTCGTACAAACGCAAAAGCCCACCCTCGTGGCGCTCGCTGTCGGCGGCTCCCTGGGACTGATGGCACTGCTGCAATTCTTAGGGTTCGGCGGGCTGCCCAGCCTGCTGCTGCTCGGCGCAGGGCTGTTCACCGCCAATTATTTGATGATTTCCGGCCGCTTGCGCGACGCGGGGCGCCTGCGAATACTGATCACTCTGGTATTCGGGCTGATTCACGTCTTCGGTTTCGCCGCAGATCTGCTCGAGTTACAGCTTCCTCCCGAGCGCCTAACCGAGCTTCTGGTGGGCTTCAACCTGGGGGTGGAGGTCGGGCAGCTGATACTGGTCGTCGGGGCAACCCTGCTGGTCGCGATACTGGCGAATTACAAATTCACTCTGCCGAGGCCATTGGTGGTCGATGTGGCCTCATCTTTTCTGGTCGCGCTGGGCGTATTTTGGTTCGTCAGCCGCAGCTATGCATGACGAAGAGGTTCCGATGAAACTATACGGACACGCGATGAGCTCCGCTTCCTATCGCGTGCGGATCGCGCTGGCGCTCAAGGGCCTACAGGTCAGCACCGTGCTGTTGGATTTGCGCGCCGGCGAGCAGACGCTGGAGCAATACCTGCAAGTCAACAGCCAGGGCCTCGTGCCCGCGTTGGCCCTGGACGATGGGACGGTGCTCACTCAATCGGTTGCCATCATCGAATATCTCGATGAAGTGCATCCGGACCCGCCGCTGCTGCCCGGGAACCATGCGGCGCGCGCACGAGTGCGGTCGCTGGCACAGAGCATTGCCTGCGATGTGCATCCCTTGAACAACCTGCGAGTGCTGCGATATCTCGAAAACCAATTGCATCAGGACAGGGCGGCGCGCGATATCTGGTATTGCCACTGGATACAGCTTGGCTTCGACGCTGTCGAGCGGCGGCTGGCGGGCGATCCCGCGACCGGGCGCTTCTGCCACGGCGATTCGCCCACTCTGGCGGATGTGTGCCTCGTGCCTCAGGTGGCCAACGCGCGGCGTTTTGCCGTGGACTTAGGCCCCTATCCCCGCATCGTAGCGATCGATGCGGCGTGCCGGGAGCTACCGCAGTTCCAACGCGCCGCACCGGATCGGCAGGGATGACCATTCCGCTGGACAGTATTCCGAGTTTCACCGCCACTGAAGCGCTCGACCTTGCGAAACAGGAATACGGCTTGGGCGGAACCATTTCGACACTCCCCAGCGAGCGGGATCAAAATTTCTTGATCGGCGCGGACGGCGAAAAATTCGTGCTGAAGATTGCCAACGTGCGCGATTCGGCGGAGCTGCTCGATTTTCAAAATCAGGCGATGGGCCGCGTGCGCACGGCGGTGGCGGATTGCCGCGTGCCGCGGCTCGAATGCACCTTGCAGGGTTTAAAGATCACGCGGATTCACAATGCCCGGACAGGCGCCGATCACGGTGTGCGGCTGCTGAATTGGATCGATGGAGAAGTGTTGGCGAATTGCGAGGCGCGCGGGCCCGCTCTATTCGAGTCGATCGGGGCGAACATGGCGAGGATAGACGGCGCGCTGGCCGGCTATTCACATCCGGCCATGCACCGCGTGCTGCAATGGGATCTGCGCCGCGCGGGCATGGCTCGGGAAAATGCCGTACTGCTCGCCCCTGATCGGCGGATCCATGTCGGACGCCTCTTCTCCCTTTGGGAAGAGATCGACTGGACCGCCTTGAGGCATGGAGTGATCCACGGCGACGCCAACGATTACAACATCATCGTCGACGGCGGCCGCATGGCGGGACTGCTCGACTTCGGCGACATGGTGCACACGGCCACGGTGTGCGACCTGGCGATTGCCCTCGCGTATGCCATGCTCGGCGAGCAGGAGCCGCTGTCGGTCGCGGCACAGGTGATTCGCGCCTATCAGCGCTTCCATCCCCTGACCATTGCAGAACAGCAGGCGCTCTATCCCTTGATACTGAGCCGCCTCGGCATGAGTGTCTGCTATGCGGCCCACAATCGGGTGCGCAATCCCGAGGATCCCTACCAGGTCGTTACCGAGGCCGCCGCCTGGAATTTGCTGGACCTGCTCGGGACGGTGCCGACGGCGGATGCGGTTGAATCGATTCGCGCGGCCTGCGCCGCGCCCGGCTAAGCGGCGCCCGGTTAAGCGGCGTCCCGAGGTTACTGGCGCCCGGAGTTCAGTAGTGAGGCGGGCGTTCCTGTTCCGCCGGCCGGGTGCCTTGGTCGGATTGGACTGCGTTCAACCGTTCCGAGACTTCCTTGAGTTTTGCCTGCAGGGCCTGAATCTCCTGATGCTGTCGGAACACCACGTCGCTCAATTCGGAGGCTGCGCGCTCCAGGAAGGCGATCTTGGTTTGAATCTGTTCGAGCGTGCCGTCGTTCATCGGTAAATTGTAGCCCTGTAGTTGACTGCGCGGGCTGCAAAGCGAGGCTTATGTCACAGCGGCGGGCATTGCGCACCCCGAATAAACGAGGCCAGTGATGCCGGTGCTCAGACGTACGTCGATACTGCGATGGATCGCCGCATTGATCTTGTGCGCCGGGACGCCGGCTCGCGCCGACGACTGGCTGCCGATCTCGCCCGACGAACTCACGATGACCAGCGAGCCGCTGGCGCCGGCGGCTACCGCCATCATGTTGTACCGGCAGGTGGACCGCGACTACAACGGCCCCATGGAGACCACGTATGCCCGCATAAAGATTTTGACGGAGGAGGGGCGTCAATTTGCCGATGTTGCAATTCCCTTCGACAAAAGGTCCGAGAGCGTTCGCGCCATTCAGGCCCGGACCATTCACCCGGACGGCAGCATCGTCAACTTCAGCGGCACGATTTACGATAAGCCCATCATCCAGGCGAGAGGGGTGAAGCTGCTCGCCAAGACATTCACCATGCCCGATTTTCAAGTGGGCAGTATCGTCGAATACCGCTACAAACATGATTTTGCCGCCGGCTATACATTCAATTCCCATCGAGTTCGAGGGGCCGAAACGCGACACGGATGTGTTCGAGATCGCGTTGCCGCCGGGATTCGAAGTGGACGAACTGCCGCCGCCGGTCAACGTCAATGATGGGTTTGCCGCATATCACAGCAAGACCGAGGCTGTGGGCCAGGTTCTTCGCTATACCCGAACCCTCGAGATCAAGGATCTCAGCGTGCCGGCCGACAAGGCGGAACAGCTCAAGGATTTCTACCGCGACATCGCCGGGGACGAGCGCAATTCGGCGATTTTGAAGCGCACCAGCCAATCCCACTGAGCCACGTCGGGCGGGCGTCGGCAGCGCCGGCGCGGCCCGGGATTTACTCCGGCACGCCCGCCATTCTCAATCCCTCGTACAGTGGCTCGTAACCTGAAAGGAACGCGGTGGAATAAGTCCACTTCTTGATTGCCGCAATCGTTTTGGTGTTAGGCACCGCTGCGTCGAAGTCGGCGAGTGCCGCTTGCGCGCGATCCTTATGCCCAAGACGTGCTTCGGCGGCCGCCAGCGTCAGGCGCACCGTGCCGCTGACGCGGCTGCGCAATGCCTCCTCACTCATCTTGGTGGCCGCGGTCTGGGCAAACTTTGCGGCGGATGCGTAGTCACCGGTGGCGTAGTGAACCGCCGCCGCCAGCGATTGCACGGAGGAGTAGCGCGTACCGCACCGGGCAATCAGCTGGTCCATGATTGGAATTGCTTCGGGTGCCCGATTGAGTCGCAGCAATTCCCGGGCTTTGGTCCAGGCGGCGAAAGGACTCTCGGGATCCGTTTCCAGCAATGAATCGGCAATCAGCAGGGCGTCGTCGTAGCGGCCGCGTAGGTCGTAGAGATCGGCCTTCTCGGCAATCATGTCGGCATTGGTGGGATCCATGCTCAAATACTTATCGAGCGCCGCGGCTCCAATCGCCTTCTGCTCCTCGACGTTCTGCGACCAGGCCATGACGCAGTTGCAAAGATTGATATCTGCAGTCGCTAACGTAGCCAAGTGGTCGTCCGGCGCCAGCGCCAACGCGCGCTTCAGCAAGTCGCTGGCCTTCACATAGGCGTCCTTGGCTTCCTTGCCATGATGCGAGGCCCAGGTAGCGTAGGCTCTGAAGGAAAGATCGCGCACGTCGAGCGCCTCCACCGGCTTGTTCTCGGCGAGCTTGGCCTCTGCCTTGAGTGCGGTAAACGTCAAATTGTCCAAGGCGTCTTGCATGTCGGCGCGCCAGTGCGGTGTGAGCGCCTCGCCAAGGATGGCAACGGACTGGGTGGCGAGGACGCGCTCGCTGTCGCCGTCCACCAGGGCCGCTTCGACGCCGTAGCCGTCTTTGCTTTTCGCCAACGTGCCGCGGATGAGGAAATGCACGTCCAGGGTCTTGGCGATCTTTCGTTCATTACTGAAGTGTGCGACGGCTTCATCGACGCTGCGGCGCGGGGCCGTGTGCGCCCATAGCGGCTCCGCCTCGAGGAGTGCGGCAAAAGCGTCGGTGGTGGCGGCGGCCGCTTGCTTGCCATGAGGGTCATTTGGCGGCGCTTGAAATGGCAGCACCGCAAAGGTCATGCGGCGGTCGGCGAGGGAGTAGGCAGCGGGAGCCGGGCCGCTTGCGCGAAAATGCTTGGTCGCCCACGCGGCGGCGACCACCACCACGACGACGCCCAGCAGGGTCAGTGTGGAGGGGCGCAACCACCATGATTGGCGCAGCGGCGGGGGCACCGCCGGGGCCGGCGGCACACTCGATGCCGCTGCGTCCGCCAGCTTGGCAGGTTCAGGCGTAGACACTTCGGGTGCCGCGCGGACCGGGCTCGGTAGGGCCAGCAAGCGCAGGATCCTTTCGACGAAGGCGGGCGGAGTCTCACCACCGGGCAGCCGCATTCACTGCACTTCGCGGAATCTGTCGGGCACCCGATCATCGGAATCGGGGGTTCCGTCGATCACCACCGGTACGAGAAAGGCGCGATCCGTCGCCATCAAATGCGATCGGTCCACCGCCAGCTTCCATTCGAGGCGGAAATAGCCTTCGGCGCGGGAGTGAGAGTTGGCCGAAATCAGGGGGATAAATAGGGCGCAGCTTTTGATTTGCCTGCGGATGGCGGAGTCCCGGGCGTCGCCGCCGCGCAATTCACTGCGATCGAACCAGACTTCAACGCCGGCCGCACGCAAGGCCGTGCAAATGGGCTCCGCAGCGCGCGCGTCTTCCGACGCATAGCTCAAAAAGACGGCCTGTAAGCCGGCTTTGGCGGGAAGATCGCCTCCCATCCCCGTTTCGTTGGTGAAATTGGCAGCCCGCAACCTATTTATAGGCCTGCAAGGATGAACTACGGGGTGCTGCGGCGCAAACTATGGGAGCCGGGAGGCCAAATTGTCTACGCTGTTGCTGCTCCCAGAAATTCGATCAGCAGCGCGGCGGTTTCTCCAGGGCACTCTTCTTGAAGTGAATGGCCGCAACTCAAGGCCATTCCCTGTACGTTTTCAGCCTTTTCTCGCCAAGTATCGAGTACATCGTAGAGATCGCCGACCACGCCTTTGGCGCCCCACAGCGCCAGGAGAGGCATACCGAGCCGGCGGCCGGCATCTTCGGCATCATGACTCAGATCGATGGTGGCTGCCGCTCGATAGTCTTCGCAGATGGCGTGAATGGTTCCCGGCAACCGGTAGCAGCGCAGGTATTCCTGTATCAACATCTCGCTGGGCACGCCGGCGGTCCGGCTTTGGCCGGTGAGATGATGCCGCAGGAAGAATTCTGGGTCCGCACCGATGAGCTGTTCAGGCAAGGGTGCCGGTTGTATGAGAAAAAACCACCAGAAATATCGGGTGGCGAATTCGCGGTTGGTGCGCGCATACATGGTCGCAGTGGGCGCGATGTCGAGCACCGCGAGGCGCGTCACCGCGCCGGGGCTATCCAGCGCCATGCGATGTGCGACGCGGCCACCGCGGTCATGACCGACGACGGCGAATTGCGAGTGGCCTAACGCGCGCATGACGGCCACCTGATCAGCGGCCATGGTGCGCTTGGAATAGTTGTCGTGGTTGTCACCGCCGGGGCTGCGCGATGAGTCGCCGTAGCCGCGCAAATCGGTTGCGACCACGGAATAGCCGGCGTCGACCAGAGCCGGTGCGACGCGATACCAGGTCGAATGCGATTGCGGATGTCCGTGCAGCAGGAGGACCGCGGGCCCGCTGCCGGCGTTCACCCCGTGAATTCGAACACCGTCACTCACGCTGAGATCGAAGCGTTCGAAGTCGGGGAAGAATTCCGCCACGGCGCTCATTCGGGCCGGCTCAGTTCCAGCCGCAAGCGATCGCGGTCGATGATGGCACGAGCCTCGGACATGAATCGATCCACCCCCAGCAGCAACAGGTTAGGAATGCCGAGCTGCTGCTGCCATCATAGATCGATATGCGCCGCCTGCGCGATGAACAGCGTCGCCATCGACAAATTAATCGACCTGCCGGCCGCCGGCAACAGTGGCGTGGTCATGTGCGCGCCGACGCTTTAAGCCAGGGTTGATCGTCCCAGAGGCGGGTCTCGAAGGCCTGGATGTCGGCGGCGAATTGCAGGGTGGCGGCAATCCTGTCCCGCCCGTGCAGCAGGCCATCGCATCGCATGGAATCGATGGCAAAGGGCAGGTGGGTGCCATCGGAGAGGAGAATCGTTTGCTCGAGTAAATCGACGCATAAAGAGTTGCCTGAAGGCGAGTCGCTGGGGCGGTTGGCGCTATTCCGCGGCATCCCTTATGCGCTGGCACCTTTGGGTTCCAGGCGCTTCAAGCCTGCGGAACCGCCGGCAAGTTGAGCAGGCATAAGGCCGGCAATCGACATGAGTGCGGCTTGCCCGCAATCGGTCGACGGCGATCTGACGGAAAATAACTCGGCGGTCATTGCCGAGGATTGTCTTGCGCTAAATGTCTGGACGCCGCGAATCGACGCCAAGAAGCGCCCGGTCCTGTTCTGGATTCACGGCGGCGCCTACGTGGTCGGATCTTCCCGCAATACCTGGTACGACGGCGCGCACCTGGCCGCGCGCGGCGACGTCGTGGTGGTGACCATCAACTACCGCCTCGGCGCGTGGGGATTCTTGTCCTTAAGTTCGTTCGGCCCAGAATATCGAGACAGCGCCAACGTGGGTCTGTTGGACGAAATTGCCGCATTGCGTTGGGTTCTGCAAAATATCGGCCGCTTCGGTGGAGATCCTGAGAACATCACCATTTTCGGCGAATCGGCGGGCGCCTCCAGCGTGGGCGCGTTGTTGGCGATGCCTGCCTCGAAGGGATTATTTTCCCGCGCCATTCTCGAAAGCGGCGTTCCGTCGCCGCGAACTCTCGAGGGCTTCGACAAGCAAAACCGGCTTGCCAAGCAATCCCTGGAAATCGCCGGCGTACGCTCGCCGGCTGAACTCGAATCCAAGTCGATGGCGGAGCTGCTGCGCTTCCAGCAAACGCTGTTTAGCACGCACGGCGACCTCGGCACATTCGTGCCATCCATCGATGGCCATTCGATTCCGGAGCAGCCGTTCGCCGTCGTGTCGGAAGGCCGCGGCCATCTCGTACCCATCCTGATCGGCACTACTGCCGAGGAAATGCGCTACTTTTCCACGGTTGAGGATTTGGGACTGGAACGCTAGCCGCGCGCACTGCTGCTGGAGCAGTTGGGCGCCATCGTCGGCGAGCGCGCTCAAGCGGTCCTCAATACCTATGAGACTTTGTATCCGAAATGGGGAGACGCGGTGGTGCAAGTCGCGTCGGATCTGATCATGCGCCTGCCGTCCATCAGGTTGGCGGAAGCCGCTGGCACCCATCAGCCCGTATACATGTACTTGTTCACATACCGCTCGAACTCCATCTACCAGAACTACGGCTCGGCTCACGCCATGGAACTGCCGTTCGTCTTCGGCACTGTAGATGAGCCGGAGACCATCGCATTCACGGGTCGCGATCCCATACGGCATGAGCTGGCGGAGAAGATGATGGATGCCTGGGTGGCCTTTGCACGGACGGGAAATCCCACCGCGTCCAATGCGCCCGTATGGCAGGTGTACGATGCCGTCTCGCGGCAGACCATGGAGTTCGGCCCGCACTCGCGGGTCGTCAGCGATCCATTGGGCGAACAGCGCAAGATCTGGGGCGGCGTCATGCCGCCGACGGAAAAGGCCTGGAAAGTGATGTTGGCGAATTGAAGGAATAGCGCAGGAACAACAGACGTTTGCCACGGCGCGCGTCGGTCAGCGTGCCCCACAGCGGGGCGCGCGGTGCGAAGGTCCGGCCCATCACCAGACTCAGCCGCCCATCGTCCGCAATGCGGCCGGCGATCTGCGGCGCCAGAGTCAGGAACTGCTCGTCGATGAGTCCCTCGCTGTAAAAGGAGCCGAGCAGGCGCGGTCCGCCTTCGACCAAAATTCGATTGCCGGACTGTGCCCGCATGACCTCCTCGACGATGGCGCGCGCCCTGATCTCGCCGGCGCCACGGCGCACCACGCGAATCTCGACGCAGTCCGGCGACTCTTTCTTGGCCAAGCGTTTGGCGCCGGCGGGCGTCGTCACGATCATTGCCCGCACCAGACCCGACCGGAAAACGGGCGAGCGTAGATCGATGTTTCCGGAGGCAGTGACCACCACATTGAGCAATGCAGCGTTCTTGGACATCGCGCTTCTCAGCTTCCGATAGTCGTTCGCGAGCGGCGGACAAATGGCCTCGGCGGTCCAGACGTGCCGCCGATCGGCTTCGAGCGTGCCTGAGCCTACTATTACCACGTCCACTGCGGCGCGCAGCAGTCCCATGACCATGCGATCCTGAATGCTGAAGCCGCTGATGTCGCCGCCGCCCGACTGACCCTTGGTTTGCAGCGATACCACCCCGTCGAGGGTGCTGACAAAATTGCTGAATATCTGCGGCCGAGAAGCGCAGGAGGGGATACGGAACGGGCCGTAAAGGCGCGTCAATCGCGGCGACAGCGGCAACAAGCGGCCGCGCTTCGATCCGAACAGCAACTGCAGCGGTTTAAGCTCATCGGATGCGGTCACGTAAGTCTCCCTCAAGATTGTAAAGATTACCCACCCGCTCCTGGCGCGGAGACAATGCGGAATTCACTTGTTCGTTGGGGGTCATTGGTCTCAATATAAAAGCGGCCCTCGATAAAATACTTTGTTTTGAAAGGACGATCTTAATGATATCGGGCGATAGCTCCTCGGGCCGGGAGAGTCGAATACAGAATCACCTCGTGCGGGCGGCATTTGCCGCTCTGCTGCTCGCCGCCACGCTTGCGCGCGGGGCGCAGCCCGCCGCGGAGGCTGTCGCGCCGCCACCCTCGACAGAGATCATTGCGCCGCCGCCCGCGCCGGGCGCGGCCACGGGCCTCGCCGACTCTGCGGCGCTGCGCGCCACGGTGTTCGGGACGCCCCCCAAAGATTTGGCACCGATGCCGGACAGTGTGCCGCTTACTGAAATTAATATCGCCATGCCTTGGGCGCAGCCGGTGCCCAACGTTTTCTGGTTCGATCGCAAACTGCGAGTATGGTTTTCCGCTCAGGACAAACCCGCCCCCTTGGCCATCGTCATTTCCGGGACGGGCAGCGACGGCAACACTTCAAAATTGTCGGCATTGCGCGGCGCGCTGTACGGCGCCGGCTATCACGTTCTGACCATGCCGTCGCCGACGTTTCCCGGCTTCATCGTGTCGTCTTCGAGCACCGGCGTGGCCGGCGATCTGACGCAGGACGGCCACGATCTGTACGCGGCCATGCAGCAGGTGGTGGCGCACCTGCCGCGCAAGGTGCGGATCACCGAGATCGACGTGCTCGGCTACAGCCTCGGCGGCGCCAATGCGGCCGTCGTGAAGGCGATCGATGCGAAGGAAGGCAAACTCAAGATCCATCGCGCGATCATGATCGATCCGCCCGTCAGCCTATTCGCCTCGATCGGGCGCCTGGACAAGCTGTTTACCATCAGCGTGGGCACAGGCGACGGCGCCATCGACGCGCTTTATCGCAAGCTCTACGCGGAGCTCGCCAATCTGTATCGGGCATCCGACCGGGTGCAGATCGACGAGAATTTCATTCTCGCCGCCGCCGCCAGCGTCCTGAAAACGCACCAGGAGTTCTCGGCGGCCATTGCATTGAGCTTCCGCATCGATTTGGTGAATATGTTTTTCACCGGCGACATGTATGCAAGGACCGGCGTCGTCGTTGATCCGAAGCAGCCGCCGAAGTTAAGCGATTCGCTCGAGGAGACGCAGCGCATCTTGCGCAACCAGCCATTCTCCGAGTATTTCACCAAGGTCTTTGCGCCTTACTATTTGCAGCACAAGCCCAATTCCACCGCGGCTTCGTTAATTGCCGACAATCGGCTCGATATCATCGGCGACGCCTTGCACAACGACGGCGACTATTACGGCCAGAGCAACAGCGACGATCTCATTCTCAATGCACGGGAACTGAAGTGGTTGCAGGACACCCTGGGTTCGAGAATTGCCGTCTACGATCACGGCGGGCACTTGGGGAACGTGGGTTCGCGACAGCAGGTGGCCGACATGCTGGACATGTTGGCTGGGCGCTGGCCCGTGGTGGCCAAATGAGAATGTTTGCCTGGCTATTTCTGCTGGCGCTTGGAGGCTGCGCGTCAGAGAGCGTGAGCATTCGCAGTCTGCCCACGGAACACCCTGCTGCGGAAAACGCCGCCGCCGCGGAGAGTGCCGCTGCGTTCACAGCGGCAGCGATGGGTGCGGCCGACAATCATCCGGATAAAGCTTCGCCGCCGGCCGAATCGACAGCACCGCCGGTGACTCCGTCGGATGCGCCGTCCATGTACACCTATGATCCCTGGGAGCGCCTGAATCGATTTACCTACCGCTTCAATGCTCGATTCGATGAAAGAGTGTTCCTGCCGGTGTCGAACATCTATCGGCGGGTGCCAACGCGGATTCGCTCCGGCGTGCACAATTTCTTCGATAATCTGTCCGAAGTGGACAGCGTGGTCAACTACGCGCTGCAATGGCGGCTAAAGCTGGGGCTGCGCAGTGTCGGCCGCTTCGTGATCAACAGCACCCTCGGCATCGGTGGGTTGTTCGACGTGGCCGCGAAGCTCAAGCTCCCGCCGGCGCCCACCGGCTTGAGCACCACCTTGGCGAAGTGGGGCATGCATCCCGGACCCTACCTGGTGATTCCGCTGCTGGGTCCTTCGACGCTACGCGATGGCCTCGCTTTCATCGGCGACTATGGCGTCTTGTATGGCATCGATCTCGGCAACCTGTACCGCGGCAACGTGTCGTGGGGACTGGGCGTGGTCAATGCGGTCGATAAGCGCTCGAATGTCAGCTTCCGCTACTACGCCACCGGTTCGCCCTTCGAGTACGAGAACATTCGCTTTTTGTATGTGCGCAAGCGCTTGATCGAAGATCAGGGGGTGCGCGCGAAAGAGATACGCGAAGGAGCGAAGTCGACCACTCAGGAAGAAAACGAAGTCGCGGAGCCGGCGGGGAAGTGACGCCGCTGGCTTGACTGCAAATGTTCGGTTTATATGTCATTGTAGCTCACCAGGAATATGATGTTCGATTTAGCAAACATCTGTAGACTAGTCATGTTCGTTATATCGAACATATGCTATAGTTCTGCCAACAAGGGTTGGTATAACGAACATGCCGTCAATCTCGCTCAACGCACACGAACTCGGTCAGCGTGTGCGCGCCGAACGGAAGGCCCGTGGGCGGACTCAATCCTGGCTCGCCGAACGCGTGGGGTGTCGGCGCCAAACCATCGCTGAACTCGAAGCCGGGCGGAACGTCGCCACCCATGTATTGATGGCTGCGCTCGCTGCTCTCGGCAAGGGGCTGATTATCGCGGACGCCCGTATAGATCTAGAGCGCATCGGAGAGACCTTTGGCGACGACAGCGAAACTTAAGCGTCTCCTCGTCAGCACACCGCAGGGTTCCGCCGGTGTGATAGACAAGGAGTCGCGGTTTGTCTTCAACTACACGACGCGCGAGAAATCCTGCGAGGTGTCCCTCACCATGCCCTTGCGGGCGGAGAGCTACTCCAGCGGCGCGCTGCCTAACATCTTCGAAATGAACCGCCCGGAAGGGTACCTGCTGGCCAAAATCGAAGAAGCATTCGCGAAGCAAGGCGGACTCGATGACATGCAACTGCTCGCAATCGTGGGCGGGGAGCAGATCGGCCGGCTGAGTTATACGGAACCGACTGCTCCGGCGCAATGCCGCCACAGCGGCATCGGGTTAAAGGAAATTCTGTCGCGTCAGCCGACTTCGGACCTGTTCGACTTTCTCGTCGCGACGTATTTCAAATCTGGTGTGTCGGGCGTGCAGCCAAAAGTGCTGGTGCCGGATGCAGACCGAGGCACTCGGATAGGTGTTCGGACAACACTGACACACGCCAATCTCATCGTGAAAGCCAGCGGCGATGAATTCCCAAACCTGACCGAAAACGAATTCCTATGCCTATCGGCCGCCAAACACGCAGGCATCGCAGTTCCCGCATTCCATCTGTCCGACAAGGGTGGTCTGTTCGTCAGCGAGCGGTTCGACCTGCGCGAAGGCGTCGCGCTCGGCTTCGAGGACATGTGCGTGCTCACCGGCAAGTGGTCGAAGGAAAAATACCAAAGCAGCTATGAACTCGTCGCGAAGGCGGTGCAACTATATTGCGCTCAAAGCGACCCCGTAAAGCAGCTGCATCGCTTGTTCGAATATGTAGTGCTCATCTGTCTCGTCAGGAACGGAGACGGGCACTTGAAGAATTTCGGATTGATCTACGATCATCCCGATGCGCCGGAGTCCATCCGTCTCGCACCCCTCTACGACGTCGTGACCACAAGCATCTATGCGCTGGGGTCAGACCGTGCCGCAATCACGAAGTATGACCGTACGCTGGCGCTAAACCTGGCCAAATCGAAACACTATCCCGATCGGCGCACCTTGATGGAATTCGGCAGGATCCATTGCCAGGTGAAACGTCCGGCGGAGGTCATCGAACGGATCAGCGATGCGATGGCGGCGACTCTGCTCGAACATCGCGGCCGGGTTGAGCCGTCCCTGTGGCAGTCGCTTAAGGTCGAATGGGATGCAGGGCGGGCTTCGGTGTGCCAAGACTAACAACGTCACGCCACGCCGCGTTCCGCCAAGAACTCTCCCAGGATCTTCGCGGTGTGGCTTTTGCCGGGCTTGCGCGCGATGCTGTCCGGAGCGCCCTGCGCGACGATGCGGCCGCCGCCGTCGCCGCCCTCGGGACCCAGGTCGACGATCCAATCCGCCTCGGCCATGATGTCGAGATTGTGCTCGATGACGACCACGGTATTGCCGGTGTCAACCAGGCGGTGCAACACTTGCAGCAGTTTCTCGACATCCGCCATGTGCAGACCGACCGTCGGCTCATCGAGCACATACAGGGTGTGCTGTCCTTCGCGGCGTGCCGTGTCGACGCCGAGCGCATCGGTTCGTACCTTCGATAATTCCGTGACCAGCTTGATTCGCTGGCCTTCGCCGCCGGACAGGGTCGGGCTGGGTTGACCGAGACTCAGGTAACCGAGTCCCACGTCAGCGAGCAGGCTGACCGGGTGGAATACGCTGCGCTGTGCGGCGAAGAACTCCAATGCATCATCGACGCTCATGGCAAGTACTTCGCCGATGCTCTTGCCCTTGAACAAGATAGACAGAGTTTCCGGATTGAAGCGCTTGCCGTCGCAGACGTCGCACAGCACCTGGACATCGGGCAGGAAGCTCATCTCGATGCGCTGCATTCCCTGCCCCTCGCAGGCCTCGCAGCGGCCGCCGGCGGTGTTGAAGGAAAAGCGGCTGGCGGTAAATCCACGGATGCGGGCATCCGTGGTATCGGCATATAGCCGGCGGATGGGATCCCAAAAACCGATATAGGTAGCGGGGCAGGAACGCGGAGTCTTGCCGATGGGGGTCTGATCCACTTCCAGCACGCGGCTGATTTTCTGCCATCCGCTGATGGCATCGCAGCCATTGAGGGTGACGTCGGCGGTGCGAGCGCGGTCGCCGCGGTCCGGCCGTAGCAGCAGGCGCTTGAGATTTCCCAATAGCACATCGCGCGCCAACGAGGACTTGCCCGATCCCGAGACGCCGGTGACCACGGTCAAGCGGCCGAGCGGGATTCGTGCATCGATTTGGCGAAGATTGTGCAATGTGGCGCCGCTGATGTCGATCAGCGGCGTTTCGCGATTAATGATGCGGCGGCGGGCGAGCGAATGCTGCAGCGGTGCCGCGAGACAGCGGCCGGTCGGGGATTCTGCCATGCGAGTAAGCTCTGCGGCAGTGCCCTGTGCCACGACGCGGCCGCCGCGAGTGCCGGCACCGGGACCAAGATCGATCACAAAATCGGCGCGACGTATGGTGTCTTCATCGTGCTCTACCACCACCAGGGTGTTGCCCTTGGCGCGCAGCTTATCCAGGGTGCTCAACAGCGTAATATTGTCGCGCGGATGCAGGCCGATGGTGGGTTCGTCGAGCACATAGCAGACGCCCTGCAAATTCGAACCCAGCTGTGCCGCCAGGCGAATTCGCTGGGCCTCGCCGCCGGAGAGAGTCGGCGCGGCGCGATTTAATTGCAGATAGCCCAGGCCCACATCGGAGAGAAAAGCGGTGCGGGCAGCAAGCTCTGCCAGCAGGTCGCGCGCAATGTCGCGTTCGCGGCCGACCAATTTGAGCTTTTGCAGGCTCGCAGAAAAGTCCTGCACCGAGAGGTCCGCGAGCGCGGCGATGGACCGGTCGCGGAACAGCACGTGCAGCGCCACGGGATTGAGCCGTTGACCCGCGCAATCGGGGCAGGTGCGCGGCTCCGTGCCGGCGTCGCGCCACGCCGATTCCTCGCCGCTTTGCTCGGCATCGAAGTGTTCGATTTGCAGCCCGGTGCCAAAGCAGGTCTTGCACCAGCCATGCTTGGAATTGAAGGAGAACAGCCGCGGGTCGAGTTCGGGAAAACCGGTGCCGCAGTTGGGACAGGCGCGCTTGGTGGAGAATACGCTTGCAGCCTCGTCGCCGCGCGCGTCATCGACGTGCACGACGCCGCGCCCGTGCTCCAAGGCCAGGTGCAGCGCGGCCCGCAGCTCGCTCTCGCGCGCGGCGCTGACGTCCAAGGTGGCTATGGGCAGTTCTATATTGTGCTCGATGAAGCGATCGAGCCGCGGCCACTTCAGCGTAGGCAGCAGCTTGCCGTCGACTCGCAGATGCGCAAAGCCCTTGCCGCGCACCCATTTCGCCAGTGCCGTGTACAGGCCCTTGCGCGCGACGATGAGCGGCGCCAGCAGCGTTATGCTCCTGCCGCGATAGTCTTTCAGCAGCCGCGCAGCGATGGCGTCCGCTGATTGCGGCTCGATGCGCGCCTCGCAGGCAGGGCAGTACTGTACTCCGAGCTTCACGTACAGCAGGCGCAGGAAGTGATAAATCTCGGTGAGCGTGGCCACCGTGCTCTTGTGGCCGCCACGGCTGGTGCGCTGCTCGATGGCGACGGTGGGCGGAATGCCGAAGATGGCGTCGACGTCGGGCCGCGACGCGGGCTGTACGAATTGCCGGGCGTAAGCATTCAAGGACTCGAGGTAGCGGCGCTGTCCCTCGGCGAAGAGAATGTCGAAGGCCAGGGTGCTCTTGCCGCTGCCCGACACGCCGGTGATCACCGTGAACTGGTTGAGCTTGATATTGACGTCGACGTTCTTGAGATTGTGCTCGCGGGCACCGTGAATCTCGATCGACTTCGGCGGCGTCGTGCGGTGTAGCGCCCCGCCGGCGGCATACTGCGCCGCTCCCGAATCGGCGACGGCGTGCGCGGCGTCCCGCACGCCGCTGCCGTTCGGCAAAGCCACGTGCAGGGGCTTATCGGCATCGATGAGCGCTTGGCCGGTGTGCGAAGCCGCGACTCGCATGATCTCGGCGGGTGTGCCGACGCAAATCACATTGCCCCCGGCATCGCCGCCCTCGGGACCCAGATCAATGACCCAATCCGCGGCGCGAACCACATCCAAGTTGTGTTCGATCACCAGCAGGGAGTGGCCGGCGTCGATCAGGCGCCGGAACGCACGCAGCAGTTTCGCCACGTCGTCGAAGTGCAGGCCGGTGGTCGGTTCGTCGAACAGGAACAGCGAGCCCTTGCGAGGGCCAAGAGCGAGCGCGGAGCGCGCCGATTTTTTCAACGACGCCTTGCTCGCGGAATTCAAGCGCACCGCGTTCTCGGCAAGATGCCCGGCGAGCTTGAGGCGCTGCGCCTCGCCGCCGGACAGCGTCGGCACGGGCTGGCCCAGGCGCAGGTAATCGAGGCCGACCTCGGCCAGCGGCGCGAGACGCAGGCACACCTCGGTGTCGGCGGCGAAGAACGCCAGCGCTTCGGATACGGTGAGATCAAGGACGTCGGCAATGCTCTTCGGCGGCGCGTCGCCGCGCGACAGGCGCACTTCAAGCACTTCCGCTCGAAAGCGCCGCCCATCGCAGTCCGGACAGCGCAAGTAGACGTCGGACAGGAATTGCATCTCGACGTGTTCGAAGCCATTGCCGCCGCAGGCGGGGCAACGGCCGTTGCCGGCGTTGAAACTGAAAGTGCCGGCGGTGTACTTGCGTTCGCGGGCCTGCGGCAATCGGGCGAACAAATCGCGAATGGCATCGAAGGCGCCGACATAGCTGGCAGGATTCGAGCGCGTGGTGCGGCCGATGCGGCTCTGGTCCACCATGATGACGGCGTCGATTGATTCGGCGCCCAGCAGGGCACGGTGGCGCCCGGGATTTTCCGTGGGCTTGCCCTTGGCGCGCAGCAGCGCCGGATAGAGAATGTCGTGCACCAGCGTGGATTTTCCCGAGCCACTGACGCCGGTCACGCAGACCAGGCGCCGCAGAGGAATCTCGACATCGATGTCCTTGAGATTGTGTTCGGCGGCGCCTTGGATCTGCAGGCTGCCGCCGGCGGCAGCGCGTGGACCGGCGGCAGCGGCCGGCGGGATCTGCACCCGCTTGCGGCCGAACAGGTAATCCGCGGTGAGTGATTCCTTGGCCTGAGGTAGGTCGGCGATCGGCCCGAAGAATACGATCTCGCCGCCGTGCTCGCCCGGCCCGGGTCCGATATCCAGCACGCGATCCGCGGCCTGCATCAC
>JANYIY010000367.1 GCA_025358615.1 Gammaproteobacteria bacterium
GCCGAAGGCTTTGCGATCCTTGACGTACTTGATGGTTTCAACGAGCGCTCCTTCCATGGCGCCCACGGCCGCCACCGCAATCACGGCCCGTTCGTAGGGCAGATCGCCCATGAGTTGATAAAAGCCCTGACCTTCGGTGCCGCCCAGCAGATTGGCGGCGGGCACGCGCACGTTCTCGAAGAACAGTTCGGAGGTGTCCTGGGCCTTCATGCCCATCTTGTCGAGAATTCGTCCGACGCGAAAGCCCTCGAGGTTCGTGGTTTCCACCATGATGATGGACGTGCCCTTGGCTCCCGCTCCGGGCTGTGTCTTGACGACCAGCGCAATCAGTTCCGCGAGAAATCCGTTGGTGATGAATATCTTCGAGCCGTTGATGAGGTAATCGTCGCCGTCGCGCACCGCGCGGGTTTTCAGTCCTTGCAGGTCGGAGCCGGCCGCGGGCTCCGTCATACCGATGGCGCCGATCAATTCACCGCGCGCCATGCGCGGCAGAAAGCGCCGCTTCTGCTCGGGGGTACCGTGATTCATCACGTAGTGCGCGCAAATGCTGTGCACGCCCTGACCGAAACCGCTCAAGCCACGCCGCGCCAGCTCCTCGTAGAGCACCACTTCATGCCGGAAGTCGCCACCGCCGCCGCCATGCTCGGCCGAGACATCGGTACACAGCAGGCCCATCGCTCCCGCCTTGCGCCAGATCTCCTTGCCCACATGCTGTTGTTTGCGCCATTGTGCCTCGTTGGGCACCATCTCGGCGTCGACGAAGCGGGCCGCCGTATCGCGAAAAATAGCCAGTTCTTCGTCCATCCATGGCGACACGTAATCATTCATCGCCGGTGGTCTACGCGATGGGCTTGACGGGTGCCGGATCCGCGGGTGCGTCGGACACTTCGGCCGCTTCAGGCACGCTCGCCCGCCGCTGCTGTTTCGCATCCTGTCGAGCCTTCCGGGCAGCCTCTTTTTGTTTCTTCGCGTGACGATAATTGGGCTTTGCCACCTGACTCTCCTGAAAATGATCTTGTGATTTCGAGTCTACTCTGCCTGGACCGAAACGCGAACCGTTAAACGATGCCGTCCGCCGCCGATGATGACTCCGCGCAGCGGCGAGACATCGCCGAAGTCCCTGCCCCAAGCGATGACGATATGATCGGTGGCCACGCGCACGTCATTGGTCGGATCGAGATCAATCCAGCCGAATGGCGGGCAGTGCACAGCAAGTCACGGCGCAGGCCGTTTCGGCTACTATACTGGCGCGTGGCAGATCAATCTCAAAAGTCCTGGGTACGCTCGGCGGGTTTCGGCTTAGCCATACTCTCGTTCATCAATCTGTTCAGCTATTTGGACCGCTACATCGTGTCCGCGCTCGCGGAGAGCTTGAAGCACGCGAACATGGGTCTCTCCGATGCGAATTTGGGATCGCTGATGTCCGGGTTCTTGATCGTTTACACCCTCACGGCGCCGATCTTCGGCGCGTTGGGCGACCGGCGCTCGCGACCGCGATTAATCGCCCTGGGGGTGGCCTGCTGGAGTTTCGCCACCGCCCTGTCGGGATTTGCCGGCAGTTACCTGGCCCTGTTCCTGGCGCGCGCATCGGTGGGCGTGGGTGAGGCCGCGTACGTGACGATCGCACCGAGTCTGCTGGCGGATTATTTTCCGGTGCGCCAACGCGGCCGCGTCATGGCCATTTTCTTTTGCGCGATTCCCGTGGGTTCGGCGCTCGGCTACGTGGTCGGCGGACTGGTCGACAAACACTACGGCTGGCGCGCCGCATTCTTCGTCGCTGGTATTCCCGGCCTACTGCTGGCGGCGCTGTGCCTGTTGCTGCGCGATCCGCCGCGCGGCGCACAGGACGCGGGCGGCACGCCCAAGCCGCCGGCGCCGCAGGCTTCCTTTGCAAGCATCCCCAGAGACACCTGGGCTGCCTATGTGCGGCTCGTGCATAACAAGCCGTACCTGCTCACAGTGTTGGCCTACGCCGCATACACCTTTGCGCTGGGTGGTCTCGCATTCTGGATGCCGGCGTTTCTCGAGCGTGTTCGCGGTGTTGCGCGCAGCGAGGCCACCGTCAGCTTCGGCACCATCGTGGTGGTCACCGGTTTCGTCGGCACCTTCGCCGGCGGTTGGCTTGGCGACTACTGCGTCAAGTATTCACGCCAAGCCTATCTTTGGTTATCGGCAATCGCGACCTTGATCGCGGCCCCCTGCGTTTGGATGGCGCTGACGACGCCTTCGCATACCGAGTACTTGATCTGGATGGTGGCGGCGCAGCTGTGCATGTTCTTGTCGACCGGCCCGATCAACGCCGCCATGATCAATCTGGTCTCAGCCACGGAGCGGGCCACCGCCATCGCACTCAGTGTCTTCGCCATTCACGTGCTGGGCGATGTCCCCTCGCCTTTTCTCATCGGCGCCCTGTCGGATGCATCGTCCCTGGGGCAGGCCGTCAAAATTGTGCCGATCGCCGTGCTGATTGCCGGCTGCTTGTGGATCTTGGCGGCGCGCGCACAATCACAATCAGAGTCGCCGGTACCCGCAGTCGCACGCTGAAGCAAGGCGTCGCGTGGAGTCAGCCTGCGCGCGCGCGGCGAATGTCTTGCAGATGGGCTGCTAAATCCGCGCGCGCCGCCATGTCCTCAAGATCGGCCGACACCTTGCGTTGCCAGTTCGGATATTCGCGATCTGTTCCCGGCACGTTGACCGGCAGGGTCTCGCCCAACAGGTCTTCGATCTGCAATGCGACCAGCGCGGTGGCCGAGCGCGCCAGGTACAGGTGCAGGGCATACGCGAGATCGGCGGTAAATGCTTCGTGCGGCCCCGCCGGCTGCGCGGGCTTGAGCCCCTCGCTCGCGAGTGTACCGAGCAGCAATTCACGATCGTGCTCGCGCTCTCGAATGACGTCGCCTTCGACCTCGGCGCTGGGGTACAGATTCAAACGGCGGCGCAACTCGATGTCGCGTCCCTCCCAATAACTGCGCAGCGTGGGCATGTCGTGCGTCGTCGCAGTTGCCAACGCATGCCGGGCGTATTCCGCGGGGCGGCGGAAACGACCCTCCAGCTTCTCGAACAGCAGAACCTTGTAGTGATACAGCCCATATTCGGGCATGGCGCGGCGCATTTCGTCGGGCACCACGCCCAGATCCTCGCCGACGACCAAGCAGGCGGCGCGCGCGCTCTCGAGCGCCAGCACCGTGAGCAATTGCTCCAGTGGGTAGTGCACGTAGGCGCCATCGGTGGGCGAGAGTCCGGCTGCGACCCACCATAGGCGAAACAGCGACATCACGTGATCCAATCGCAGCGCGCCGTAGTAGCGCATGTTGTTGCGAATCAAACGCACGAAACCCTGCAGCCGCTGCGTCTGCATCAGCAATGGATCCTGCGGCGGAATGCCCCAGCCTTGACCCTTGAGCGCCAGAGGATCCGGCGGCGCACCGATTTCGGCCGCCATGCAATAGCCGTCTCGATCGGACCAAGTCTCGGAGCCGGCGGGGTTCGCGCCGACGGCATAGTCGCCGTACAGGCCGATCGGCATGCCGAGTTCGCGCGTCAGCGCCTGCGCGTCGCGCAGTTGTGCATGCGCCAGCCATTGCAGGTAGGCGTAGAACTCGACTTCCGTCCGCTTGTCCGCCGCGAACTTTGCAGCCGCCTCGCCATTCATATCGCGATATTCCTGCGGCCAGCTCAACCAGCCGGAAGCCGTACCGAGGGTCGCGCGAAAATACCGATCGAGCGCGTCGAAGCGCGCATGCATTTGCAATAGCTCGCCGCCGTCTGCGACGAACTTGCGAAACGCGCACCCGCGCTCGGTCTCGAAGGCGAGATGCCGAGCGCAAAAGTCGCCATACAGCAGTGCGAGAATCTCGATCTTAAGATCCGCTACGCCGCGGTAATCCACCAGTTCCCGGGCGCGCAGATCGAAAAGCCGCCGCACAATCTCGGACTCGGCCAGGCGCGCGCACGCCGCCGTGCATTCTTGAAATTCCGGCACCAGCGGGACGGCAATGTACAGCACATTGAGAAAATGCCGGCTCGACGCGCTGTACGGGCTGGATCTCTCGGGGTCGGCGGGCGCGAGCGCGTGCAGCGGATTCAAGCCGATGAATCCGGCGCCGTGCGACGCGGCCCAACGGATCAGCAGCGTCAAGTCGCCGAAGTCCCCCATGCCCCAATTGTCGCGCGATCGCAGGGTATACAACTGCACGGCAATGCCCCAGAGCCGCGCGCCGGCCTGGATGGCCGCGGGCGCGTAACACTGCGCCGGCGAAACGATGAGCGAGCAGCGATCCGGCGCACCGCCGGCAATTTTTGCCTCCAGTTCGTGATAGCCGGGCGGCATATCGAAGGGCAGCTCGAGATGCCGGCGCGTGATCCACGACCCTTCGACCTCGCCTCGCCAAATCTCCCGGCAGTCCGCCGTCGAGGTCACGCCCTCGCGGTACGAGCCGTCCTCAAAGCGCACCGACCACACCAGCGCCGCGCCGAATTCGCGCGCCGTGACATTGATGTCGATGCCGATTCGTGCGCCGTGCGACGTCGCCAAAGGCGGCAGAAAATTGCGCCAGCGGGTCACTTCAAGACGGGAAAGTTCACTCGCCGCGGCGGCCGGGTCATCGACCTCGCAGCCCATCGCCCGCAGCAGCGCCTGCTTCGTCTGCGTAGCGAAGAAGCGCAGTTCGCCGCGGTAATCATGGTAGGCATCGCCGATTCCGCGCAGGCGCGCCATTCTTTCGATCACTGCCGGGTCGACCAAATCAACACTCCAATAAAGCGACGCTGGAGAGCTCGAGGCGATAGTCACGCACGGCGCCAAGGCTCTGCGCCTCGAAGCTGTCGAGCGCCGTATCGAATTGACGGATCCATGGCTGCTCGCCCGAAGCGCTCGGCAGCAGGAACGTCTGCGCAATGTCGCTGCCGTTCACCAGCAACAGCAGGCGTCCTGCCGCATTGTGCTGCTTGCCGAACCAGATGCCCAAGGTGCGCAGGTTCGCGTCGTGCCAATCACTTTGCGTCATCTCGGCGCCGCCGGCATTTAACCACGTCACATCCTTGACGCTGGCGCGCGAGGCGGCGCCCTTGAGAAAGGTCTCACGCCGAAACTCGACGTGCCGCCGGCGCAGCTGCGCCAGCATTTGCACGAATCGCAGCAAGTTCAAGTTGCTGCTGCGTAGGTGCCAGTCCACCCAGGAGATCTCGTTGTCCTGGCAGTAGGCGTTGTTATTGCCGCGCTGCGTGCGGGCGAACTCATCGCCGGCCTGCAACAAGGGCACGCCCTGCGAAAAAAACAAGGTGGCCAATATATTGCGCATCTGCCGCCGGCGCAGCGTGTTCACGGCCGCATCCTCCGTGGGACCCTCGACCCCGCAATTCCAGCTCAGGTTGTCGTTATGGCCGTCGGTGTTGTTCTCGAGATTGGCTTCGTTGTGCCGCCCGTTGTAGGAGACGAGATCGCACAATGTGAATCCATCATGTGCGGTAAGGAAATTGATGCTGGCGGTGGGCTTACGGCTGTTGTGCCGGAACACGTCGCTGGAACCCGCGAAGCGCTCGGCGAACTCGCCGACCTTGCCGTCATCGCGTCGCCAGAACGAGCGCACCGCGTCTCGATAGCGGTCATTCCACTCCGCCCAACCCGGCGGAAATCGCCCCAGCTGATACCCGCCCCAACCCACGTCCCATGGCTCGGCGATCATCTTGACGAAGGCCAGCGACGGTTCGGCGCGCAGCGATTTGAAAAACGCCGAGTGCTCATTGAAGTCATTGCCTTCACGGGCCAGCACGGTGGCCAGATCGAAGCGGAACCCATCCACATGCATCTCTTCGACCCAGTACTTGAGGCAATCGATGATTAGGGTGCGCACCTGGCCATGCTCGCAATTGACCGTGTTGCCGCAACCGCTGATGTTCTCGTAGAAGCGCTTGTCCTGCGGCATGAGCCGGTAATAAACTGAATTGTCGATACCGCGCAGCGAGAGCATAGGGCCGCTTTCGTTGCCCTCGGCCGTATGATTGAATACCACGTCGAGAATCACCTCGATGCCCGCTGCATGTAGCGCCTTCACCATGCTCTTGAATTCGGCGACGGCGTCGTGCACGGCATATTCGTTCGCCGGAGCGAACCAGGCGATGGAATTGTAGCCCCAGTAATTGCACAGGGCGCGATCGCGCAGGAACTGCTCGCTGACGAAGGCCTGGCAGGGCAGCAATTCGACGGCGGTCACCCCGATGGACTTCAAATGCTCGATCACCGGCGCCACCGTCAACCCCAAGAATTTGCCGCGATAGTCCGTCGGCACCGCGGGGTGCAGCCGGGTAAAGCCCTTGACGTGCAGCTCGTAGATCAGCGTATCGCGCCAGGGAACCGCGGGCGGACGGTCGCCGCCCCAGTCGAAGTCACCGTCAATCACGCGCGAACGCAACGGCGTTGCGCTGGAGAGTTCACGTGCGTAAGGATCGATCAACGCGGCTGTGGGATCGAAGCGCTGACCCTCGTGCGGCTCATTCGGGCCGTGCACGTAG
>JANYIY010000377.1 GCA_025358615.1 Gammaproteobacteria bacterium
GTGATGTTGACGATTCGACCGAAGCCGCGCGCCGCCATGGGCTCGATGACTTTTTGAATGAGCTCGATGGGCGTGATCATGTTCATGGTGACGCCGGTGAGCATGGCTTGGCGATCGAGCTCGCGAAAATCGCGGTAGGGCGGGCCGCCATTATTATTGATCAAGATATCGGGCGCAGGGCAGGCGGCCAGCAGCGCCTGTTGACCCTCGAGCGTCGAGACGTCGGCGAGCACCGGCCACACCTCGGCGCCGGTCGCTTGACGAATTTCCTCGGCCGTCTGATCGAGCAGCGCGCGGTTGCGGCCGTTGATGATCACCGAAACGCCCGCCTCGGCGAGCGCTCGGGCGCAGGCCTTGCCCAATCCCTGGCTCGATGCGCAGACGATAGCCGTTCGTCCGCGAATTCCCAAATCCATACTCTTCCCCTGGCGCGCAATTTGTCAGATTTACAACACTTACCGCGCGCTTGCAATGAGCGCGACTCGACCCCATGGCCGGTATAGGCTATCAGCACAAGAAACTCCGGAGTGGGATTATGACGATCAAAAGGATTCAAATCGGCCCGCGGATGTCGCAAGCGGTGATTCACAATAAAACTGTGTACTTGGCCGGGCAGGTGGCGCCTGGCGTGACGGTCGCCATTCAGACGCGAAACACACTTGCCGCGATCGATGCCTTGCTGGCGGAGGCAGGCACCGACAAGAGCCGGCTGCTGTCGGCGACCATCTGGCTCACGAACATGGCGGCTTTCGCGGAAATGAACGGTGTCTGGGAGGCCTGGGTGGTTGCGGGAGAAACTCCCGCGCGAGCGACGGTGGTGAGCCCGCAATTGGCGTCCGGCGAATACCGCATAGAGATCGCTGTGGTGGCCGCTCTGCCCTAAGGTTCGATGCCGGACCGGGAATCGCCATGCTGGAACTGCAGAACATCTACAAGACTTTCGAGGACAGAACTGTCCTCGCGGATGTGAATCTGATGGTTCCCAAGGGCGCAACGCATGCGTTGATCGGTTCGAGTGGTTCGGGAAAGACCACGCTGCTGCGCATCACGCTCGGGCTCATTGCCTTCGACAAAGGCTACGTCAAGATCAATGGACAGGCGCTGCTGTCGTTCACACAGGTGGAATGGGCCGATCGCATCGGCTATGTGCCGCAGGACGGGGGGCTGTTCCCGCACATCACGGCAAGGAACAACGTAGCCTTGATTGCGAAGCTGCGAGGATGGGACAAGTCTAGAATCGATGGACGCGTCGAGGAATTGCGCAGGATAGTGGACCTGGACGCCCAGATCCTCGCGCGATTTCCACGAGAAATGAGCGGCGGTCAGAAGCAGCGCGTGGCTATCATGCGTGCCGCGATGATGGACCCCGCGGTGATGTTGCTGGATGAGCCGATGGCCGCGCTGGATCCGCTGATTCGCAGCAGCCTGCAACAGGAATTGAAATCCATTTTTCAGCGACTGAACAAGACCGTGCTGTTGGTCACGCACGACCTGGGCGAGGCGGTTTTTCTGGCGGAACAAATCACCATGCTGCATGAGGGCAGAATGGTGCAGACCGGCACTTACGGGGATTTGCTGTTGCGGCCGGCGAACCCCTTCGTCACTCAGTTCATCAATGCGCAACGCACTCTGCCCGATGCGGGTGATGTGCGATGAGCCGCCATCCGCAGTCGGCCGCTGAGGCAATGGGCGCGCGCGTAGCGGTGTGGCGGGCGCGGAGGGTGGCGCGGCCGGTGGCGGTGGCGCGGGCAGTGGCGGCGATCTTGGCGATGCTGCTCGGATCGCTACTGCCCGGCGCGGCGCTTGCCAGGGACAACATCGTGGTCGGCGGCAAGATCTTTACCGAGGGCTATGTGCTGGGAGAGATCGCGGCGCAGACCGTCGAGTCATCATCGAAGGTGCCCGTTACCCGCAAACTGGGGATGGGCAGTACGGGCATTTTGTTCGAGGCGCTGAAGAGCGGTGCCATCGATGTGTACTCGGATTACACCGGCACGTTGGCGGAGGCCATTCTCAAGCGTCCGGGTTTGAAATCGCTGGACGAAATTCGCGCGGCCTTGGGAGCGCTGGATCTGACGATCTCCGGCTCGCTGGGATTCAATGATACCTACGCTCTGGCCGTGAAGGAGTCGTTCGCGGACCAGCATCAACTGCGCACCATC
>JANYIY010000406.1 GCA_025358615.1 Gammaproteobacteria bacterium
GCCGAACAGGGTGTACAGGCGCCCATGCTTCTGGAACACCTGAAAGCCCTTGAAGTTATTCGGCTGGTATACCGCGGCGCCGCCCTGCACCACAGTGCCTTCGCCATCGGCGTACTGCATGTAGCGGCCCCAGAACTGCCAAGCTCCGGGGATGGTGGCGAGCGGCGCTAGGTTGGGGTTGGGCCCATAGTCCGGATTGGTGGTGATACTGGCCGGTGCAACGACTAAATCATTGAGGAAGTCGTCGGTGACGGCATTGTTGACATCGATGATGGGCGCCTTTTCCGCCTCATCGACTCCGGGCACTTGCACGGCGATGGAACTGCGCGCGATGACGGGAATGTCGCCCGGCAGGGCTATCGCATTATTCGCTGCCGCAACCGCATAACCCATGGGCTCGGAGAGCCGCTGCACCCAGTTCGAGTACGAGCCCGTGCCGCCGATGATTTCATTGCCATAGGTCTTCGTCATGGTGGCGAAGGAAGTCATGGCGACGTGAAAATTGGTGTTCTTGTAGGTCCCGGGATCCGAGGGGAAATGCGCGGTGATGGTGGCATCGGTGTGCGCCGGCATACCGGTAAAGGGACATGGCGCGCTCAACGCCTCGAGCACGATGGTGTAATTGCCGTTGACGGTGACACCCGGCAACTCCACCGCCTGCATCAGCTCGCGGGTGTGCTGGCCGCCGATGACCGGGGATTCGTAGGAATGCATGCGATACCCGGCGCAGGAGATCAGCGCTCCCCTCGGCTGCATGCCGTTCGGAGTGCTGATGAAGCTCACTCCCGAACCGCCGATGAACCCGGCGGTCGGTACCGCATAGGCCCGATAGTCCGCCGCACCCGCGACGCTATTGAAATAAAAGATTGCAGTGCCGCGACGCACCAGCACTTTGACGTTGGTCAGAAACGGCAAGCTCTCCGAGGCCAGTGCGCTCGGCATGGTGCCGGCCGAACCCCACGCGCCATGCGCCGGGAAATGCGCAGAGGCATCGATGCGGGCGGTCAAACCGTTGAATGACACGGTGGAAGGCGCTCCGGTGGCCGCAGCGGTACCGTTCTGTGTGCTCGGCACATTGGGCAAACTCACCACGCTTGGCGGCGTCGGTGCCGGGGCTGGCGTCGGCGTCGGAGTAGGCGTCGGTGTCGGTGTCGGAATGGGCGCCGGCGCAGGCGCGGGAGCCGGTGTTGGCGTCGGAGTAGGTGTGGGCTTCGGTGCAGGCGCAGGCGCGGGTGCCGGAGTCGGCGTGGGCGTCGGTGTCGGTGTCGGTGTCGGTGTCGGTGTCGGCGTGGATGCCGAGGCCACGGTTAGATTCTTGGTATTGCTTGCCTTGCCGTTCGGTCCCACGCACGTGACGGTGTACGTGTACACACCGATGCCGGCCGGCTTGATGCGCTCCTGACCATTGATGTAAATCGTTCCGGACCATGCGCCGCTGGCTTTGCAGGCATCCGCATTCTGTGCGTTCCAAGTGAGTGTGGCTCGAGCGCCCGGCGCGATCTTCGCCGGCCAAATCGATAGCCCAACATAAACGGGATGAGCGTGCGATGTGATGGTCGCGCTCATCGCGAGAGAAAGCGGCGCCAGCAGCAGCAGCGGCGTCGCCAACGCGCGGCAGCCATCGATAAGAGTTGCATCTTTCGAGTGACGCGAGCGGCGATTCATGGCGGATGTTTTCATTTAATTTCCTATCGAGTAACACATTGATCATGCGGCGCGCATCGCGGCCCCGCGTGAAGTAAGCACTGGCATACAAGGTGTTTCAATTGTCTGTTTGCAGAGACGTGAGGCGTCTCCGATTGCAGACGTGCGCAACTGACGACATTCACGATTCAAAAAGGTCTTGGAAGGGGCATCGCGCGGCAGCGATGCGGTAGCGATCGCGCTGAGAATCCGAGTGCTCGAGGATTTCCGCCGGCTGCTAGATGCGGCGGTGAATTACTGGTACACGCCTTGTCGCAGCCAATGCGTGGAAATCCATTTTTCGCCGCGCTGTACCGGCGCGCCGCAATGCAGAGTACGTTTATCCAAATTTCCCTGCGCATCGCAGTAGGAAAAATATACGGCGCCGCCTTTGCGCGCAGCGACCGAGAGTCCGAGGTCGGTAAATATCGTTTCTCCGCCGGCCTCGACGTCGTTCAAATACATAATCAGCGTACTGACGCGCTGGCCACCCTTGCGTAGGTGCGCGGCGCTGCCGGCCTCTTCCGGCTCGAAATAATCGAAGTGGGGTTGATATTCCCCGCCCACACCGTAATGCAAGATCTGCAGGCCTTCACCATTCTCCATGGGCATCTCAGTCAATACCGAGAGTCGCTTTTCAATGCTTGCCACGAGAGCATTCTCGCTGCGCAGAAAAAAGGTTCCTTCGCTGCTGCGCGCATCGATGATCTGATCGGCGCCGGTGTCACGATCCACAGTAGTGGAGCGG
This sequence comes from Gammaproteobacteria bacterium, assembly GCA_025358615.1. GTDB lineage: Bacteria > Pseudomonadota > Gammaproteobacteria > Steroidobacterales > Steroidobacteraceae > Bog-1198. The sequence continues at coordinate 2,432 of JANYIY010000406.1, forward strand.
CTTAGCTTCGGCCGCGACAGTTCAATCAACGCGTCGCATTCCGCGTCGGTCAACACATGCTCGAGCACGATGACCTCCGGCGCGCTGACGCGGGTGACCACGCCCACCGTGTGGTGATCGATTTCTATTTGATTGCCCCAGTTGTTTCGAGGCGGGTCCTGATACACGGCGCCGTTGGCATTCGACGCTTGGACCAGCTTCGCAACCGCCGTCATGGCAAAAGAAAGGTCGAAGTCGTGCTTGACCATTTCCTTCTCCAGCACGGGCGCCGGAACCGCGCGGCCGATATTGACGACAATCCACTTTTCCCACTCGGCCGACAGATGCGTGATGGTGCCCATAATTTGTTTGGCTGTACGGTGTTGGGGTTTATTGAAACCGTTTACCTCGGTGTTTAGCAAGTCGCCCCAGAACGACATGACTGCGCGCGGCCTTTTGAGCCGCGCGCAGTGTTGCAGAAGCGAATCGCAGAGGTGTCCGGCCTACCGCGAATTACTTGTGGTTCACCGTCCAAGCCTGGAAGGTCGCGCCTTCGCCCGCTGTAGGGGTACCGTTGGCGTTCGTGATCAGCTGGTTGGACGACTGTCCCCAGGCATTCCACGTCCATGCCAGCACCGAGACATTGTTCGAATCGGCCCACGGCAGCAAATTCGGCAGCAGCTGCGCCGTCCCGCTGGGATCTCCGGTTTCGCCGATGATGATGGGATAGCCTGAAGCGAGAATGGCCTCTGCCCAGGTGTAATTACTCTGCCCAAAGCCGGGGAGCGTGGGGTCGCCGTAAGCGTAGGCGTGCCAGGAGCAAGCCAATTGCTTGAGTGGGTCAACCGGCGCGTACAGCACCCATTGGCTCGTGTCCTGTGCCCAGGAAACACCAGCGGTCATGACGACGTTCGTGGCGCCCGTCGCACGTACCGCGTTAAGCATCTCCTGCATGCCCGCCGAGGTCCAATTTTGAGTGAAGGTCGTGTTAGCGGCATAGAACAACTTATTCGTGCCGCCGTCGAGCAGGATGTGCCAAGCGACTGCAGTGCCACTGACACCGGTAGGCGTCATCACATTGTCGAAGTAAGGTTCGTTGAACAGATCGAAAATGACGTTCGGATTGCCTTTGAAGGCGGTGGCGATTGCCGTCCAAAAGGCCACCGAATTGTCGGCGTCCGCCATCTGGTTTTGGGTAGAGGATTGTGGCGCAACTTCCACCAGATTACCGTTGACCGTCCCCTTGGGCGCGTTCTTGTGCAAATCCAGGATCACATACATGCCGCGCGCGGTCGCGTCGGTCACGAGTTGTTGGACCACTTGCCTGTAGTTGCCCATGGGATCGGGATTGTGCTGGCTGCCGTCGGTGTTGTAGGTCATGTATCCCAAATAACTCGCCTCGTTCAGCGGGATGCGCAGCGCATTGATCTTCCACGCCGCGATGGCTGCGAGGTTCGGCTTCTGGCCGCCCCAGCCGTCGGGTTGCGGTGAACCGTCGATGGGCGCGAATTCCAAGCCGCTGACATCGACTCCGCGTAGCTGCAGGGTTTTGCCACTGGCATCGATCAAATGGTTGCCGCTGACGCGCACTGAAAGGCCCGCGGGAGTTGGTGTCGGCGCGGGAGTCGGCGTAGGCGTAGGTTTCGGCGCGGGTGCTGGTGCTGGTGCTGGTGCCGGAGCAGGCGTCGGTGTCGGCTTCGGCGCGGGAGCAGGCGCCGGTGCTGGCGCCGGTGTAGGAGTGGGTGTCGGCGTGGGCTTCGGTGCCGGCGCTGGTGCAGGAGTCGGAGTGGGCGTGGGCTTTGGCGCAG
>JANYIY010000427.1 GCA_025358615.1 Gammaproteobacteria bacterium
CGGTGATGCTGCCGCTCATGGGCGCGATCACCGACAGCAGCCGCGACCGCCGGTCGGCGGCGGACACGCCCAGCGATTTGAGCCTTGCCTGCGTGCGCGTGTATTCGGCAACGGCCTGCGCGTGGTCGCTTCTCGCCTGATCCAGATCGCGGTCAGAGGCAACGCCGAGCTTGTTCTGCGCCTCCTGCCGCGCCAGATTCTTTTCCGTCAGCCGCGCCGTGTCGGCGGCCTTGTCATCATCATCCATGGCCTGTCCAAGGTCCGGCGAATCGAGCACCGCCAACACCTGGCCTCGCGACACGCGCTCGCCCAGCCCGACCTTGAGGACCGTCACACGGCCGCTCAACGGCGTAAAGATGGCGACGGTGCGTGCCGGGTCCGATTCCACAATGCCGGGCAGCGTCAGCTTCGGCTCAACCGATTGAGCCGCCGCAGGCATGACGCTTAAGCGATTGCGCAACATCGAGCCCGCGGGCACGATGATCTTGTTGCCCTGCCGGAGCATCGATGCCGGCTCCTCCGCCCCCTTGGATGAGCTTCCCAGCAACCCAAAACCCCGGGTGAGAAAGGCGGCTAGAAATAGCAGCCCGAGTCCAACGCCGCCCCAGAGGAAGGCGCGGCCTCGCATTGTTGGCTCATGATCGTGCAACGGCATGACGCACCCCAGATCTTATTTGCGTAAAGAAGACGGCGGGTCAACTCTGCCCGCCGTTGGTGACAATTCGGCGACTTCGGCGACTTCGGCGCCGACCCATCGCGACCGAGATGCTAAGCCGCTTCCCTTATCCTGTCTAGGGGGATAGGATAGAACTCGATGGAATTGCGTGCAGTGCATAAGTTTCCCGAGATTAGTGCGCGGCTAAAACGCGCCGCAGGACACCTCGCGGCCGTTATTGCCATGCTGGAGGCCGGCAGGCCGTGCATGGACCTGGCGCAGCAGCTGCACGCTGTCGAGAAAGCCATCGGCAACGCCAAGAAAGAACTCATCAAGGACCATATCCACCACTGTATGGAAGAGGCGTCGCAGGCCCTGCCGCGTGAATTCCGCGACTTGATCAAGGAATTTCAAGGCGTCACGAAATATCTATAGAGCTTGCCGGCGGGTGCACCGTTCAATGACCAGGCTTGCCCATGCAGGTTCACCGTTCGCTCTCCGGGCTGCGATTTTTTTCGTCTCGGCTGCGGCTACAGTCGCCGCGGCCGCGGAACCGAATCCGGACACTCCCGTTGCACAGGTCTTCGCCGTCCACGCTCAGTTCACCTACGTAGAACAGGAGGCGTCGAACTTCAATGCGCCCTACGCGGGGTCCAACAGCCTGTCGCCCGGTCGCGGCGCGGAGACCGCCGATGCCACGTTGTACTTGGGTGCCCGGCTATGGCAAGGCGCCGAAGCGTGGGTCAACGGCGAAATCGATCAGGGCTTCGGTCTTGACGACACATTGGGAGTGGCAGGCTTCCCCAGCGGCGAGGCCTACAAGATAGGCAAGAATCAACCCTACCTAAGGCTCCCGCGTCTGTTCGTGCGCCAGACGCTGAACCAGGACGATGCGAACCTCGATGGCGCCGCGGCGACCGTAACCGCGGCCAACCAACTCGGCGGCATGTCCGTAGGAAACCGCGTGGTGATTACCGTCGGAAAATTCAGCGTCGGCGATGTTTTCGACGCAAATCAATATGCCCATGATCCGCGCGGCGACTTTTTGAATTGGGCGGTCATCGACGCCGGCACTTTCGATTACGCTGCCGATGCCTGGGGCTACACTGCCGGCGCCGCCGTGGAGTGGTACCGTCGTTGCTGGACCTTGCGCGGCGGCGTTTTCGATTTATCCAACGTGCCGAACAGTACGCATCTCGAGCCGGGCTTCCACGAATTCCAGTCTATTCTCGAACTCGAACAGCGCCACCAGATCGCTGGGCGCCCAGGAAAATGGTTGTTCACCGTGTTCGACAGCCGCGGCCGTATGGGCCTGCTCAATGATGCCGTGCAGCAGGCGGAGAACTCCGGTTTGGCGGTGAACATTGCCGCCGTGCGTAGATATCGCAGCCGCGGCGGCGCCAGCCTCAACTTCCAACAACAATTGACGGCGAACTTGGGCGCATTTGCCCGCCTCGGCAAAGCGGCGGGCAATGTCGAGCCCTTTGAATTTACCGACATCGACCGCACCGCGTCGGCGGGATTGTCCCTGCAAGGAGCGAGATGGCATCGGGCCGACGACATTCTGGGAGTGGCCGCAATCGACAACGGCATTTCCGCCGCCCGCCAGCGCTACTTAAATGCCGGCGGGCTTGGTGTCCTCATCGGCGATGGTCGCCTGCCGCATCCCGGCCCTGAGCAAATCCTCGAGACCTATTATTCGTTATCCGTACTCAAAGCGGCGCATCTCGCCTTGGATTATCAGTGGATCAACCACCCCGCCTATAACCGGGACCGCGGACCGGCGTCGATCGTCGCGCTGCGTCTGCATGCGCAGTTTTGAAGATCAAGGCCAATGCTGCGGCACGGGTCGTAACTTCGCTCGGTCATATCCGAACTTCTCGACCATCGCGACGAGGCGCTGGTACTCGACTGGCGCCAGCGCGGGAGTTCTCGCCATGATCCAGACATAGTCACGCGCCGAGCGGGCAATGATGGTTTCCGTATAGTCATCATTGATATAGGCGATCAGATATTCTGCCTTGATGGGCCACAGGAACTGCATACCCCACACCGCGTTCGTCGCATCGCGGACCCAGCCACGCGGTTTCATGGTTTTTGTTGGGCCCGAAAATGATCCCTTGCGGAAGCTAAACGTGGTCGCGATCGTTCCATCCGCCTCGAGCCGGTAGGATTCAAGCGCGTTGTACCCATTTTTCTCCAGAAAGGTGGGTATGGCCGCCAGCGCGAACACCGCCGCGGTGATGAGCATGGTCACCGGCACAAACTCCGCCGCGCCCTGGCCGCGCGCCTGCGCCCAGTTCACGTAGGCGAGGCACAGGCCCAGCGCCGTGAGCCCGCCGAGGTAGCCGAGGCTCCAGCCCCAGCCCGAGACCTTGCCCATGCTCTCATCGCGCGAGAGTTCCGGCAGGAAGGCCGCGATCAGGTTCTCGCCGCTGCCGAAAAAGAAATTGGAAAGCACCAGCAGCACCACGCCGAGCGCCAGGTCGCCCGGACCGACCAGCGCGAGTCCCGCGGTTCCCAGCACGCAACCGACGGTGGTCGCCAACAGCAGGCGCTTTTTCGCTGCGCAGGCGTCGGCATAGGCGCCAATGAGAGGTGCC
>JANYIY010000477.1 GCA_025358615.1 Gammaproteobacteria bacterium
CGGCCTCGTCGACCGGCGCCCCCAGCACGCGGAACGACACGCCGATTTGTTGCAGCAATTCGCGCCGTCGCGGCGAACCGGAGGCCAGATAGACAAAATCCGTGGACATCCCGTGAGGATACCGAACCTCACCGCCTTAAGCGCGGTGATAGGGGTGCCCGGCAAGCAAACTCATGGCGCGATACAGCTGTTCCGCAACGATCACCCGGACCAGCGCATGCGGCAGGGTCAGCGGCGACAAGCACCAGCTCTGATCGGCCCTTTCGCGACATTGCGGAGCCAGGCCGTCCGGACCGCCGATCAGCAGGGCAAGCGCTCGGCCGTCGCGCATGCGCGCCGCAAGCCACGCACTCAATTGCTCGGTGCTCATGGTCTGCGCGTGGATTTCGAGCGCCACGACATAATCATCAGGCTTAAGCGCGGCGAGCATGTCGGCCCCTTCTCGCCGCACGGCTCGCTGCGGGTTTTCGCCGGCGCGGCGCGTGGCGACCGATATCTCGTGCAGCTCCAGCACCAACGGCGTGCGCAACCGCTTCTGATATTCGGCGAATCCCGTGTTGATCCAATCAGGCAGGCGCGTACCGGCGGCGATCAGACGGCACTTCATGCGGGCAGCACGGCGTCCGTGGAGCCTGTGCGGCTCCTCCTCAAGCGCGTGCTGCGCGCTTCGTTGCCGTCATATCCCATAGTTTCTCGAGTCCGTAAAACTCGCGCACCCGCGGCAACATGACGTGCACGATCATCTCGTTCAAGTCGATGAGAACCCAGTCGCTGTCCTGGCCCTCGACCCCATGCGGCCGAAACCCCGCCTCTTTGGTTCTCTCCACCACGCGCTGCGCCACCGAGCGCACATGCCGGTCGGATGTGCCGCTGGCGATCACCATGGTGTCCGCAATGTCGGTCAGGTCGCGCACATCGAGCACCTTAACTTCCAAGGCCTTCATATCGGCCAATGCGTCGATGACCACCGCCTTTAAGGAGGGCTTCAACGTGGGCTTACTCTTGGTTTTCGGCTTGGGCTTGCCGGCGGGTTTTTTGGCTGCCCTGGGGGCGACCGCTTGCTTGCGGCCCTTAATCTTGCTGGTCGTGGTCTTTTTGCTGACTGGCACTACGTTGTCCGTGGTTTGGAATAACAATTGGCATCCAAGATGAGTTTACGCACTGAGTCGGGCATGAGGAAGCGCGGGTCGCGGCCCATGCCGATCAGCTGGCGAACCTCGGTGGATGAGATCTCGAGCTGTGTTACCGCATGAATATAGATGCAACCTGCGCGCGACTCGTGCAAATCGCCGATTCGCCCGGTGCCGCGATCGACCAATAACTCGCCTAGCGGCCCCATGCCGGGTGCGCGCCAGCCCGGGCGATGCGCCACCACCAAGTGAGCCAATTGCAACAGTTCGCGCCACTGATGCCACTTCGGCAGGCTCAGGAAGGCATCCATGCCGACGATCAGGCACAGACTCCGATCTGGGTATTCGTGCCGCAATTCACTCAAGGTCTCGACCGAGTAGGAGGGGCCTGCCTTGCGTACCTCGCGATCGTCGACGATGAATCCCGCTTGGCCCGCGGTGGCCAGCTGCACCATCTGCAAGCGCAGCTGCGCGTCCGCGAACGGCTGATCGCGATGCGGCGGATTGCCGGCGGGAAGAAATCGAATCTCCTTCAAACGCAGCGCCTGCTGCAGCTCGAATGCAGTGCGTAAATGCGCGTAGTGAATCGGATCGAAGGTGCCGCCAAAAATGCCCATGGGGTTCATGCGCGTACCCTGCCTGAATCCACGGTGGCTTGCAAAGCGCCGGCGAGACTGCCGGTGAGGCCCGTCAGCGCGCTCCACGCATCGCCCGCCGCCAACCCCTTGATGACCCGATCCGTGTGGCTGGCCTGCACCAGCAGGCGCGCCAGCGGCAGTTTCTTGATCCGGGACAGCGCGCGCGGCGCCGGAGTCGCCGCCAAGTTCCAGCCGCTGCCGCGCTCCGAGGAGCGCAGCCGGTCGCGTTCGCGCGCCTGCCACATGCCGCGCAGCTCCCGCACCAGCGCCCACAAGATCAGCGTCGGTTCCACGCCCTCGCTCTTGAGGCCGAGCAACACGCGCAGCGCGCGCGCAGCATCTCCCGCCGCAGCCGCTGCAGCGAGCTGGAACACATCGTAGCGGGCGCTGTCGGCCACCGATTGCAGCACGAGTTCGGCGCTGATGGACTTGCCGTTCGCCAGCAAACAGAGCTTTTCGAGCTCCTGTTTCGCGGCGAGCAGATTGCCCTCCACGCGATCGACAATGAGCTGCGCCGCCGCCGGCTCGATCTCGGCCTTGAGCAGCTTGGCGCGCGCGTGCAGCCATCCCGGCAGCGCCGCGGTGGCCACCGGCCACACCGGCACCCAAACGCCGTGCTTCTCGACCGCGCGCACCCAGGGCGCATCGCTCGCCTTCTTGTCGAGTTTATCGGTGACGATCAGGCACACGATATCGGGCGGCGGATCCGCGGCCAATTGCGCGAGTTGTTCCGCCCCCTTGTCCGGCTTGCCGCTCGGCATCCGCAGTTCGAACAGGCGCCGCTCCGCGAACAGCGACATCGATTGGCTGGCATGGCGCAACTCGTCCCAGGCAAAACTGCGGTCGATGAAGAACACCGTGCGGTCCGAATAGCCCGCCGCGCGGGCAGCCGCGCGCACCGCGTCCGCCGCCTCACCCACTAGCAGGGGTTCGTCGCCGGAAATCAGGTATATGCCCGCCACATTCTTGGCCAGCGCGGCGGGCAGTTGATCGGCGCTTACACGCAAGTTGAACGCCTCAGATGAGAATAGCTGTCATTATCTCAAGCAACGGCAATCAATGCTTGAAAATAGCGAGCACCATTTACTTTGCGAGCCTTCCCCGCGCCGCCTCGTACTCGCGCTCCATCCCGCCCACCAGCGCCGCCACCGTCTCGACGCCGTGAATGCCGCTGACGCTCTGGCCCGCACTCCATATGTCGCGCCACGCTTTGAACTCAGATTTTCCCCCGGTGCCGAAATTCATTTTCGTCTTGTCCGCCTCGGGCAACTTGTCAGGATCGAGGCCGGCACGCGCGACGCTGCCGCGCAGATAGTTGCCGGCGACGCCGCTGAACAATGAGGTGTAGACGATGTCCTCGCCGCGGCTGTCGATGAGCATTTGCTTATACTCGCCGCCGGCGTTGGCCTCTTCCGTGGCGATGAAGCGCGTCCCGAGATAGGCCAGATCGGCGCCCAACGCCTGTGCGGCCAATACATCGGCGCCGGTGCTCATGGCGCCCGACAGAATGATGGTTCCGGGATAGATCTCGCGAATTTGTTTCACCAGGGCGAACGGGCTGAGCAGGCCGGCGTGGCCTCCCGCACCGGCACAAACGGCGATAATGCCGTCGACTCCCTGTGCGGCGGCCTTCTCGGCGTGGCGCAAATTGATGACATCGTGAAACACGATGCCGCCGTAGCCATGCACGGCCGCTACCACTTCCGCAGGCGGCCGCAGGCTGGTGATGATGACGGGCACCCGATGCTTGACGCACAGGGCAACATCGTCCTCCAGCCGATCGTTGCTGCTATGCACGATCTGATTGACGGCAAACGGCGCCACTGTGGCCTGCGGATTTGCCCGGCGGTAGGCATCGAGCTCACTAGTGATCTCCGCCAGCCAGTCATCGAGCTGCGCCGCGGGTCGCGCATTCAGTGCCGGGAACGAGCCAACGATGCCGGCCTTACATTGTGCGAGAACCAGGCGCGGTGTGGAAACGATGAACATCGGAGCGCCGATGACGGGCAGCCGCAAACGGCCTTGCAGAATCTCAGGAATGGGCATGCGTGGCTCCGCGCCGGGTTTTAAGGTCTGGCATTATGGCGCACCGCATCCCTGCAACACGAACACTGGGGATTCACCATGCAATTTGACACTCTGTTATTCGCACGGCACGAAGCCATTGCCCAGGTGACGCTCAACCGGCCCGACAGATTGAATGCGCTGAATCTGGCGTTGATTACGGACTTGAAGCGGGCAGCGGCAGCAATCGATGCCGACCCGGACATTCGCGCCGTCGTCCTTACCGGCGGCGGCCGCGCGTTCTGCTCCGGTGCGGATCTCATGGGCGAGGATTTTCTCAGTGATCCTGGACAGAGCCGCGGCCACAGCATCCGCTCGCGTCTGCGAGATCATTTCAACCCCATGGTGAGCGCCTGGAATCAATTGCGTGTGCCGGTGGTGGTCGCGGTCAACGGTGTCGCGGCCGGAGCCGGAGTTAGCCTCGCTCTCGCCGGCGACATCGTACTCGCCGGGCGCTCCGCCACCTTCTTGCAACTGTTCGCGCCCAAGCTCGGCCTCATGCCTGATCTTGGCAGCACCTTCCACCTGCCCCGGCTGGTGGGCACTGCGCGCGCCAAGGGATTGGCGCTGCTCGGCGATCCCCTGTCAGCCGCCGATGCGGCCACGTGGGGACTCATCTGGGCCTGTGTAGACGATGCCCACTTGGCGGAGCAGGCGCAGGCCATCGCGGTCAGACTCGCCACCGGCCCCACGCAGGCATTTCAGCGCATCAAGGCGGTATTTAACGTCGAACCGCCTCGTACCTTGAGCGAACAGCTGGCGCTCGAGGCAGACGCTCAAGCAGAGCTCGGTGACACTCAAGATTTTGACGAAGGCGTGCAGGCGTTTCGCGCCAAACGGGCGCCGCATTTCACCGGGCGCTAGATAAAGGCGCGCTGGCCGCGTCGTCCACGCTGGAATAGTCCAGTTCCGCGGCGGGTAACTGACTGAAATCGGCGCGCAGCAACGCCTCGCGGCTGGCCTCTTTCAAGCGCGCCGCACGCAGCGCTATCTTGCGCGCGGCGAGCCAGACGGCGAACTCTCCCAAGCTCTCGAGTGCCGTGCCGTCGAGGTCTGGGGATTCTTCCAGACTGATGATCACGAGACGGACATCGGTTTGTTGCAGTGCCTGGTGCCGCGCCAGCGCCAGCAGCGGTTCGGCGTTCGCGAAGAACATGGGCTCTTCGGGCCTAAGCACCAGAACTCCCGGCGTGCACGCGGCCTCTGGAAAGCGCGTGACGCTGACGAAATCGTGTGCGCCCATGCGGCCCAGCACCGACAGGCGCGGGCTGGACAAGGAATGCAGCAACATCGCGAGGCTGAAGGCGATTGCCGCCAGCAGGCCGTCGAGCATGCCGAACGCCAATACCGCGGCGACTGCGGTCAAGCTGACCAGCCGATCGCGCTGCCAGCGAAAGTATGGGCGGAAAACCGCCAAGCGCAGCGACTTGCTCACCGCGTGAATGACGATGGCCGCGAGCACCGGTTCGGGTATGCGCTCGATCCAGGGCAGGAACAGCAGCACCAGTACCAACACCGTGGCGGCGGCGTACACACCGGCGGCACGCGACTGGGCGCCGGCGGCTTCGTTGGCCGACGTACCCGAATAGCCGGCGCCCACCGGCGTGCCGTGAAACGCCCCCGACACCAGATTGGCCAGCCCGAGCGCAATCAAGTCGCGGTTCGGCCGCACGCGCTCGTCGTGCTTCAGTGCGAAACTGCGAATCGAGCTATAGGACTCTGCATAGAGAATGAACATCAGCCCCAGGGCGAACTCCACCACCGGCAGCCACTGCCCATTTGCCGGTGCCGCGAATGTCGGCATTTCCAGGGCAAGATGAATGGGCCCGGTGAGCGCGACACCATGCGCCGCCAGCCACGGCGCCGCAGCGATACCGGCGACGATGACCAGCAGCACCCCGGGCACTCGCGGCACATGCGGGATACGCTCGCAAGAAAACAGCGCCAGCAGCGCCGCGACGCCGGTTGCAAGACTCATCGGCGCCCAGCTGCCAGTATTGCGGAAAACCTCCGCCAGCAGCGCAAAGAAGTCGGTGCTGTGCGTATGCAGAGCGACGATGTGCGGCAACTGCTTCAGCACAATGACCAGCGCCAGCCCAAAGGAGAAACCGCGCAGTACCGGCCGCGCGATCAAATTCGACATCGCGCCCAGCCGTGCGCTGCCGGCCAGCAGAAAGGCAATCCCTGTCGCGCACACCAGTACGGAGGAGTACACGACACGTTGCGTGACGTCATCGGCACCGAGCGCCAGCGTGGCCGCCGCCAACACGGCGGCGGACGATGACGTGGCGGTGACGATGGCATACCGGCTGCGGCCGATGAGCGCATAGACGAAGAGTCCCGCAAACAAGCCGATCACGCCTGCCTGCGGCGGTAAATCGGCGAGACCGGAATAGGCAACCGCTTCGGGCAGTAGCAGACCGGCCAGCGACAGCCCGGTCACTGCGTCGCCCAGGTGAAGTGCGCGGCTTGCCTTCATGAGGACGCGGCTTAGGAGCGGGCGATCGGCCCGCACCAACCGGGCAGATAATCCGCCTCACCGCTCTTCGCCAGCTTCAATGCCCGAACCAGCGCATCGGAGAAATCATCCTCGAGGAGCTTGCGCTTGATGCGCCGGCGCAGGAAATCGGCCCAGAGAAATTCGCTGAACGGGGTGGTGTCCTTGGCAAAGCCGCCGCTCTGGCGCAGCTCTCCGGCCAAGCTGCGAAACGGATCGTCCACCATCGCTGCGATCCGCTTCGGCACCTCCTCGTAGCTGCGCCGGCGGCCGCGCGCATCGAAGGGATGCAGCCAGCCCCGATTGTCCAGATATATCCAAAAGGCGTCGCGCGGCAAGCGACGCAGATCGGCCACCACCGTGGTCGCGATGCTCTTGACGCCCTCTTGGTGAAGAGCCAGCGTCAAATGGTGGTGATCGATGACGTAGTACTCCTCCTTGGGACCCCAAACCACCGGAATCAGGTGCTTGCCGAGGAAGTCGGCTTTCTTGCGTTCCGGGTGATCGCGCCAGCTCTTGCGCTTCGCCTTCACTTCGCGCATTCCGACGGTGATTTGCGTCGGGCGCAGCGCCGTAATAGACACGGGATGGATACGGGGTTCGCGGGGTAACGTCATGGCTAACTCCTTGCCTCAGCCCATTGCAGAGCCGAGAATGCCGTAGGATGTCGCCTCTGCGCAACATCGACCGCGACTGCGGCGCATCCATTGCAGCACTGATACCATAGATAAAGACCGCGGGTTGATGCGGCGTTGTAAATAAGATTCGTCTTTTGCATGGGGAATGATGCCAATGAAAATATCCAAAAATATCCTTGCCATGGCAGGCATTGCAGCATTAATCGGACCGATGCGCCTCTTCGCCGCTGACACAGCGGCCTCATCCACTGAACTCGAGCAGATCACGGTCACCGCCGAGAAACGCTCGCAGAGCGAGCAAACCGTACCGCTCTCCATGACCACGTTCAGCGCCGCTGCGCTCGAACAGAAGGGAATCGCCAACTTCTTCGACTATGCGACCAAAGTGCCGAATTTGGCGTTTGCGCCCACCGGCGACGGCGTCGGCACC
>JANYIY010000041.1 GCA_025358615.1 Gammaproteobacteria bacterium
GTCACCATCGGCAAGAAGGGCTACGAAGGGGTTGAGGCCGAAATGAGATCCGTGCTCAGCGAATCCGAAAGGGTGCGGCGGCGGCTGACGGCGATGGTGGCAGAAGACATCGCCGCCTTCGACAGCATCCTGGCGGCGTACAAGCTGCCCAAGGCCACTGAGGAAGAAAAAGCGGCGCGCGCAGCCACGATCCAGGCCGGACTGCGCCGCGCCACGGAGGTGCCCCTGGACTGCGCGCGCGTCTGTGCCGAAGTCATCGCGCTGTCGCGCCGCGCCAGCGCGCAGGGCTACCTCAACGTCATCAGCGACGGCGGCGTCGGCGTGCTGGCGGGTTTTACGGGACTGCGCAGCGCCGCCCTGAATGTTTACATCAATGCGCCGGCCCTCAAGGACCGCGCCTTTGCGGAGCGGGCCACCGCCGAATTGGAAAGGCTGCTCGAGTTCTGCGGCGCCGAGAGCGAGGCGGTATACAAAATCGTCCGCGATAAATTGAGCTGAAAGGCAACGGAGATCGCAATGCCGGGCGGGAGGATTGACACCGAGCGCGCGTTTACCGCCCTGGGTATCGCCGTATTGACCATCTCGGATACGCGGGATGCCGGCAATGACACGTCGGGTGATTTGCTGGCGGATCGCATCGGCGCCGGCGGACATCACTTGCGGGCCCGTGCCGTGATACGCGACGACATGGCCGGCATACAGCGGCAGGTAAAGGCATGGATCGAAGATCCGGGCGTCGATGTGGTCATCACCAACGGCGGTACCGGCCTGAGCAGCAGGGATGTGACGCCGCAAGCGTTGCGCGTGCTCTTCGAGCGAGAGTTCGAGGGATTCTCGGTGTTGTGGCACCTTATTTCTTATGAAACCGTGGGTGTCTCCAGCTTGCAATCCCGGGCCTGTGCGGGCATTGCCGGCAACACGGTCATCTACGTTCTGCCGGGCTCCAATGGCGCCTGCAGGGATGGCTGGGACAAACTGATCAGCTTGCAAATCGACAGCCGCCACAGGCCTTGTTCGATCGTGGACCTGCTCGACCGCAAGTGATTTTCCGATGACCACGGGTACTATCGCAATTGCGCTGTCGTGGACGAAGCGGTTGCCTGCTCTACGCGGCGTCGAGCGGCTGGAATAGGTGATGGGACGAAGGAAGCCCGGCAGGCGGTGGCGCATCGCAAGGCTCTGGCCGGGTGTGCGTCTGCGGCGCAAGGCGTGGCGCGCGTTCCGGCGTGCGCCGACGCCGGCGCAAGCCTTGATTGTCCTCGCGACAACGGTACTCCTTTGGTTCGCATTCAATTGGATGTTCCAGGTCATCCGCAAACCCTCGGAGCTTTTCTTTCCGGTCGGCAGCACGCTCAACAAGATACCCTCTGAGACCTGGCGGCAGTACGCGCCCTTGTTTAGGAAATATTCCACCAGCGTAATGTCCCCCGAGCTGCTCGCGGCGTTGGCGCAGGTCGAGGGCTCGGGCAATCCGGTGGTGCGCACTTACTGGCGCTGGTCATTCAACCCCAGACCCTTCGACGTATACCGTCCGGCATCCAGCGCGGTGGGGATGTACCAGATCACCGATGGGACCTTTGCCGAGGCCAGACGCTTTTGCATCCGACATCATGCCGTCGTCGAGGATGGCGCGTGGAACGACTGGGACTCGTGCTGGTTCAATCGCCTGTACACAAGAGTCATTCCTGCGCACGCCGTGGAACTCACTGCGGCATACCTCGATCGCAGCGTGGCAAGCGCGCTGGCACGCCATCACATGAAGTCCGTGCCCCTGGAGCGCGAACAAGAGCTCGCGGCGGTGATTCATCTGTGCGGCGCGGGAGCCGGGGACGCCTTCGTGCGCCGCGGGTTGAGGCTCACGGACGGTCAGCGTTGCGGAGATCACGAGGCGCGCGGCTATGTCGCTCGCGTGAATCTCATGAAACGCGTATTCGAAAGCATCGCAAGGGCGACTGCCCCCACGTAACTTCAGTTCTCCCACCTCCCGATGAGCGACGTTCTCATGGCAACGCCCGCGGTAGCCGAACGGCGCCGATTGAATTTATTCGATGAGGATGGCGCGGAAATCATTGACGTTGGTGAGAGTCGGCCCGGTAATCACCGAATCGCCGAGCGCCGTGAAAAAACTGTGCGCGTCGTTGTTGGCAAGCACGTCGTTGGGGCGAATGCCGAGCGACCAGGCGCGCGCGAGCGAGTCGGGCCCAATGCAGGCGCCCGCTATCTCTTCCTGGCCGTCGACCCCGTCCGTATCGCCGGCTAACGCGTAAATGCCTGCGCGACCCCCGAGTCCAATTGCCAACGACAGCAGGTACTCCACATTGCGTCCGCCGCGACCGTTGCCGCGCACCGTGACCGTGGTCTCGCCGCCGGAGAGCAGCACGCAGGGCGCGGCGAACGGCTGGCCCCGCCCAGCGACTTGCAAGGCCATTCCGGCAAACACCGTGCCCACGTCGCGCGCCTCGCCCTCGAGGGCATCACCCATGATGTATGGCGTTATGCCTGCTGTCTCTGCTTCGCGCGCGGCGGCCTCGAGCGCCATCTGCGGCGTGGCAACGATCTGCACCTTGGAGTGCGCCAGCCGTATGTCGCCCGGTTTCAGCGTCTCGCCCCGGCCGCTTTGCAACACATCACGAACCGCTGCCGGCAGTTCGATTGCATAGCGGCGGATGATGGCAAGCGCATCGGCGCACGTGGTCGGGTCCGCCACCGTGGGTCCGGAGGCGATGTCGATGGGCCGGTCGCCGGGTACGTCGGAGATGAGCAGCGTGAGCACGCGTGCCGGATAGCAGGCAGCGGCCAGCCGGCCGCCCTTGATGCCGGACAGATGGCGCCGCACGCAATTCATTTCGCTGATGGTCGCGCCGCTCGCCAGCAACGCACGATTCACGAATTGCTTGTGCTCCAGGGTCAGGCCGTCGGCCGGCAACGGCAGCAGCGCCGAGCCGCCACCCGAGAACAGGCACAGCACCAGATCGTCCTTGCACAGCCCGCCGACGCGTTCGAGCAGGCGTTGCGCGGCCTGCATCCCGGCCGCATCCGGCACCGGGTGGGCCGCTTCGACGATATCGATGCGTTCGCAAGGCACGCCGTAG
>JANYIY010000044.1 GCA_025358615.1 Gammaproteobacteria bacterium
TTTACAACAAGGCCCGCCAGGCCGCGATCACGA
Organism: Gammaproteobacteria bacterium; assembly: GCA_025358615.1. Taxonomy (GTDB): domain Bacteria; phylum Pseudomonadota; class Gammaproteobacteria; order Steroidobacterales; family Steroidobacteraceae; genus Bog-1198. Next base: position 34 of record JANYIY010000044.1, read on the forward strand.
AAGAGCTTTCGGAAATCGTCGGCGGCGCGGCAGCAGTTTAAGGTTTTAGGTAAGGATTTAGTTTTAATCGGCGCGTAGCGCCGCTAATGGACGGGGTTGCGTAGCAACCCCGTTGAGAGGTCAGTAAACATGCAATCCAGCGGCAAAATCGTGCAAATCATCGGCGCGGTCATCGATGTGGAATTCCCACGCGACCAGATCCCCAAGGTCTATGACGCGCTCGTACTCGATGATGTGGACCTCACCCTGGAAGTGCAGCAGCAGCTGGGCGACGGCATCGTGCGCACGATTGCCATGGGTCCTTCCGAAGGTCTGCGCCGCGGTCTCACCGTCAAGGGCACGGGCAAGGGCATTTCAGTGCCGGTAGGCGCCGGCACGCTGGGCCGCATCATGGACGTGCTGGGCAAACCCCAAGACGAGAAAGGCCCGGTGCAGGCCACCGAGTTCATGCCCATTCACCGTCCCGCGCCCGCCTATGACGAACAAGCGGGCGGCCAGGATCTGCTGGTGACCGGCATCAAGGTGATCGACCTGTTGGTACCCTTCGCCAAGGGCGGCAAGGTGGGCCTGTTCGGCGGCGCCGGCGTAGGCAAGACCGTGAACATGCTCGAGCTCATCAACAACATCGCCAAGCAGTACAGCGGCCTGTCGGTATTCGCCGGTGTCGGCGAGCGTACCCGCGAAGGCAACGACTTCTATCACGAGATGATCGAGTCGGGCGTCATCGACAAGGACAATCTGCCCAACTCCAAAGTGGCCATGGTTTACGGGCAGATGAACGAGCCGCCGGGCAATCGACTGCGCGTGGCGCTTACCGGTCTCACCATGGCGGAGTTTTTCCGCGACGAGAAGCAGGCATCCGGCAAGGGCCGCGACGTGCTGTTCTTCGTCGACAATATCTATCGCTACACGCTGGCCGGCACGGAAGTATCCGCGCTGCTCGGCCGTATGCCCTCCGCGGTGGGCTACCAGCCGACCTTGGCCGAAGAAATGGGCGTGCTGCAGGAGCGCATCACCTCCACCAAGACGGGTTCCATTACCTCCATTCAAGCCGTGTACGTTCCCGCGGACGATTTGACCGATCCCTCGCCCGCCACCACGTTCGCCCACTTGGACGCCACGGTGGTGCTGTCGCGCCAGATCGCCTCCATTGGCATTTATCCCGCGGTCGATCCTCTCGACTCCACCAGCCGCCAGCTCGACCCGCTGGTAGTGGGTCAGGATCACTACGATACGGCGCGCGGTGTGCAGGCCGTGCTGCAGCGTTACAAGGAGCTGCAGGACATCATCGCCATTCTCGGCATGGATGAGTTGTCGGAAGAGGACAAGCTCAGCGTGTATCGCGCCCGCAAGATCCAGCGCTTCCTGTCGCAGCCCTTCAACGTGGCCAAGGTGTTCACCGGACAAGACGGTAAGATCGTGTCCTTGAAGGACACCATCCGCGGCTTCAAGGCCATTATCGCCGGCGAGTACGATCATCTGCCTGAGCAGGCCTTCTACATGATCGGCGCCATCGAAGAGGCCGTCGAGAAAGCCAAGACTCTGGCGTAAGGCGACCATGGCCAATACCATTCATGTCGACATTGTCAGCGCCGAAGGACAGATCTTCTCGGGCGAGGCGACCATGGTGTTCGTGCCCGGCTCGCAGGGCGAACTCGGCATTGCGCCGCGCCACGCGCCCCTGCTCACCACACTGAAGGCCGGCGAAGTGCGCGTGCAATCCGAGGGCCAAGAAGAACAGTCGTTCTACGTCGGCGGCGGTGCGCTCGAGATTCAGCCGCATCTCGTGACCGTGCTGGCCGACACCGCGGCGCGGGCTCGCGACCTCGACGAGGCGGCGGCGCTCGCCGCCAAGCAGCGTGCGGAAGACGCTGTGCGCGAGCGCGGCGACAAGATGGACATCGCCGAGGCGCAGGCGGAGTTGCTGCGCGCCGTGGCGCAACTGCGCGCCATCGAACGCCTGCGCAAGAAACGCTAGGAGCTTTACCCCACGGCACTGTGATGCAGCTTTCCGTCGTCATACTCGCTGCGGGTCAGGGCAAGCGGATGAATTCCGATCTGCCGAAAGTACTGCAGCCGTTGGCAGGGCAGCCGCTGCTGCAGCATGTGATTCGCACGGCACGTGCGCTCGATCCGGCCGGTATCTATGTGGTCTACGGTCACGGCGGTGCACAGGTGCAGTCAGCGCTGTCGCACGAGCCTGTCGAATGGATATTGCAGGCCGAACAGCTCGGCACCGGGCATGCCGTCATGCAGGCCATGTGCGTCATTCCGGATGCTCATTGTGTGCTGGTGCTGTACGGCGATGTGCCGTTGATTCGCACACCCTCGCTGAAAAAGCTGGTGGCACTGGCCGACGAGGGCTCACTGGCCGTGCTGTCCGTTAACGTCGACGATGCGACCGGCTATGGCCGCGTCATTCGCGCCGCGGATGGACGACTCACCGCCATCGTCGAGCACAAGGATGCCACTCCGGAGCAATTACAAATACGCGAGATCAATTCCGGGATCATGGCTGCTGCCGCCGGCCGGCTGCGTGAATGGCTGCTGGGACTGGCGAGCAACAATTCGGCGCGCGAGTTCTACCTCACCGATGTGGTGGCGGGCGCGGTGACGGCGAACCATCGCGTCGAAGCGGTGCGCACTGCACGCGCGGCGGAAGTCACGGGTGTCAACGACAAGCTCCAGCTCGCTCAAGTCGAAGCCTTGTACCGGCGCGAACGCGCGGAGGAATTGATGCTCGCCGGCGCCACATTGGCGGATCCGGCGCGTATCGACATCCGCGGCGACGTCAAGGTGGGGCGCGACGTGTTCATCGATATCAACGCGGTATTGAGCGGCAGCGTGGAACTCGCAGCCGGCGTGAAGATCGGTCCGAATTGCATCATCAGCAATTCGCAGCTCGGTGCCGGCACCGAAGTCTTCGCGAACAGCATCATCGATCATGCCGAAGTCGGCGAGAATTGCCGGATCGGCCCGTTCGCGAGAGTGCGGCCGGACACGGTTCTGCATCGCGACGTGCATGTCGGCAATTTCGTCGAGACCAAGGCCAGCGAGATCGGCGTCGGCAGCAAGGTCAACCACTTGAGCTATGTGGGCGACAGCCGGATCGGCACAGGCGTCAACGTCGGCGCCGGCACCATCACCTGCAACTACGATGGCTACAACAAGTGGCCGACCGTCATCGAGGACGGTGTCTTCATCGGCTCCGGTAGCATGCTGGTGGCACCGGTGCGAATCGGCGCAGGCGCCACCATCGGTGCCGGCTCAACCATCACTGAGAATGCCCCCGCCGGCGAGCTCACGCTGACGCGCGCCAGGCAAACCACGCTATCCGGTTGGCGGCGACCGGATAAACTAGATGACGAAGAGAAGGCTGCCGCGATCGATGCGGCGTTAAAGCCACCGCCTCCCCGCCGTTAGATCCGCGGGCTACTCGCCCGCAGCGTGAGATCGCGGCCAAAGTGCGCCCCGTAAAGGTGCCGTCGGGATCGCCGGCCGGTGTGTATAAAACCGCGAAAATTGCGCAGCAGTGATCTAGTTTTTACAGATCGATGACGCAGCCGCAGTTTCCCTTAACGGTATTAATACGCCGTGCTGCGTAGTGTCACGACAATGAACACTAACGCCCTTTCCCTCGTCGCCTGCGCTCATCTACTGTTCGCGACAAATCTGGCCCACGCAGCCCGAAGTCCTGCGCTGCGCGCAGCCGGCGCGCAAGAACCTGCAGCGGAATTGCACAAGGTCTCGAACGGGGTCATCGTAGGCATCGTCAGTAATGCGGCAAAATTGCCGGTCGCACATGCCACCGTCACCGCAGTGCGGGCGGACGGCGGCGGCATTCGCGCGACTATCTCCGGCAGCGACGGCGTATATTCACTCGCGGATCTTGCGCCCGGAATTTGGTCGCTCTCGGCGCAGACGGATAGATCGTCGGATATTGCGCTGCCGCCGGTGCTGGTCACCGCCGGCAAGGCAACGCGCCTCGACATCGTCATAAACGTGCCCGCGGCCGCGCCCGGCCCGGCTCTCGCGGCGCTGCCAGCGGCGGCACCGGATCTATCATACCGCGAGAAGCTCAGCCAATTCATACCCGATGCGCTGCATAAGCCGGACCCCGGCCCCGCCGTCGACAACGAAACACCGTTCGCTTTCGGCGATTTCAGCTGGCTGAACGGCAGTCCGCGCAACAAGGCGCCGGTGTTCGATACGAAGTTCTTCACTCCGGACATTCGCCTGGACGCGCACTACATGCAGAACTTCAACGGCCCGAAAGATCATACCATCGTGGGTTCCTCCGAGTCGTTCCGCTCGGGCGAGTTCCAAGTGGAGCAGATCAGCGTCGGCGGCGACTTTCACTACGACAACGTACGCGCGCGTATTCTCTATATGAGCGGTCTGTTTGCCACCACCACACCGCGCAACGACGCGAGTTCTGCGGTCGGCCAATGGGACTTGAGCGATGCCTATCGCTACGTATCGGAAGCGAATGCCGGATACCACTTCGACGTGAATCACGGCCTCAATATTGATGCCGGAATCTTCGTGTCCTACATCGGACTATTCAGCTACTACAACTTCGACAACTGGACCTACCAGCCGTCATTTGTCTCGTCGAATACGCCTTGGTTCTTCAACGGCCTCCGCATTCAATGGTTTCCGACCAACCGGCTTAAGATCGAGCCGTGGATCATCAACGGCTGGCAGTCCTATGCCAAGTTCAACGGCAAGCTGGGCTTCGGCGGGCAGATCCTCTATCAGCCCACCGAGAATCTAAAACTGGTGTTCAACAATTACGGTGTGGACACCGATAATCTGGGGCTGCCTCATACCACGCGGTATCACACCGACGACAGCATCGAGTACAAGTACTTCAGCAGCCCCGGAAACTCGGGCATTTCCAAGGCCGCGTTCTCCCTCACCATCGATGCAGGCTGCCAGTCGGGCGGCGGTATCCATTGCACGGGCTCGGAAAACCAAAGCGCATTTTTCGGCATCATGGGCTACAACCGTTTCTGGTTTCACGATGACTTGTTTGCCATTACCGTGGGCGGCGGCTGGATGAGCAATCCGGGACGCTACCTTACGCTACTGCCGCCCATCAATGGGGCGACCGCGGCATCCGGCACGCCGTACTTCACCGAGAATCCGGGGCAAGTCGCCAAGCAGTGGGATTCCACGCTCAACTTTCAATTCATGCCCAAGCAATGGATCACGTGGTGGTCGGAGCTCGGATTCCGCCACTCCAACCTCCTGTATTTCGCGGGTGAAGGCGGCGTGACCCCGCCGGGCGGCAACAACGGCTCGCCGCAGAATTACACCTGTAATTCCGGCGGCAGCGCCGGAACCAACGACCCGAACGCGGCCGCTGCGGCGTGCAGCAATCAGGGCGGCGTTTGGTTTCCGGACCTGCGCACCCGCCAGCTGATGTTGTCGGCCGGCGTGCTGGTCAAGTTTTGATCGTTGGGGGCGCCGGCGACAATGCCGGCGCCACCAGCAGCGCCTTCGCGTACAGGGCGTGCAGCTTGCCGATGCCGCGCGCCAGGTGCATGAGCAGAGTCAGCAACAACACGCCTGCCAGAACCATCAGGGGCAGCGCCCACAGGGAATCAAGCCAGGGCGGGCTCATGTGCACATCGTCGGGCAGGTCGAACCAGTCGAAGCGGCTGGCAATCTCGACCAGCGGCGCGAAAATGAAGGCGAGGCTGACCGCGAGGCCGACCACCGCCATGACGAAGTACACGATGCCGAGCGGCAGCATGAGAATCAAGTAGGCGAGAGTGGTCCAGGTGCGCCGATCCTTGAGCATCTGACCGACGCGTGCCCAAAATCCGTCGGCATTGCTTTGGTGTACCGGACGGCGCGGCATGCGCTCGCCGGTCATGGCCTCGATCAATCGTCCCTCGGCGAGCGACACCACGCGTGTCAGCGCAATGAACATGAGAAAGAAGGGTATCCCGATCACCAGTACCGACAGTCCCGCCGACAGGGCGAGGCCGGTGACCGAAAATGTGAAATAAATGATGCCGGTGGCGAGCGATAACAACATGAAGAACAGTGAGGTGTAGGCGCGGGGATCCAGGAACACGCCGAAGAAGGCACCGGCGCCGCTCTTGGGCAATCTGCGCGGCGTGGTCATCGCCGCCTTTACCCTTCTTCTCGGTGTCGCGATAGGCACTCGCCACCTCGTCGGGAGCGCCGTAGGTGGACGCAATCAGTTCCAGCACGTCGGCCTCGGATTTCTCCGGGTGCGCCGCGACCTCGGCGCGAAGATATTCCTCGGCGTCGTACAGCGCGTCTTGAATGAGCGCGGCATCTTCGCCGGCGAGTTCCTCACGCAATGTCTTGAGATATTGATTGATGGAACGTGGCGCGCTGCGGGTCATGGCGGGTTTCCTTTTTCTATGAAGCGATCGACGAAGCTGCGCGTTCCGGTCCAGATGGCGGTCCATTCCGCGAGCACGATGCGACCTTTATCGGTGATGCGGTAGTAGCGCCGGGCGGGTCCGGCATAGGAAGGGACGATGCGGCTGGTGAGCAGATTCGCGGCCGACAGGGCACGCAGCACCGGGTAGATGGTGCCCTCTTTGAAAATCGCGACGCCCTCATTGGCGCTGGCCAGCCGCTTGGCAATTTCATAGCCGTAAAGGTCATCCGGGGACTGATCGAGGATGGCGAGCAGCACCAGCCCTACCAGGCCCCCGTTTAGGTCTTTTTGGAACTTCTTGGCGTTACTATCGTCCATAAGCTAATACTATACATATACTAATACTAGTTAGTAAATGGTATCGACAGGCATGCACTAGTTCAATGGTTAGGCGACTGCAACGATTAGCCGGAACAGAGCCTGGCCCGAACCGGCCGCGCCGGCTCTGGACTTCCAATCTGCGTCGGGCACACTAGGCAGCCTTTTTTAGTCCGGCAACGGAGCCAAGCCTTATGTGTGGAATCGTGGGTGTGGTTGCAGAGCGCAACTCGGTTCCGATCCTCATGGAGGGTCTGCGCCGCCTGGAATACCGCGGCTATGATTCCGCCGGCATAGCGGTCGTCGACCATGGCCGGGTCGCTCGCCTGCGTACCGTCGGCAAGGTCAAGAATCTGCAGGACGCGCTAGACGCAGCTCCCATCGGCGGCCACGTCGGGATTGCGCACACCCGTTGGGCGACCCACGGGGTGCCGACCACGAACAACGCTCACCCGCACATTTCGCGCGACGGCGTCGCCATCGTGCACAACGGCATCATCGAGAATCACGAGGTGTTGCGCGCCGATCTCAAGGGCTTGGGCTACAGCTTTACCTCGGAAACAGACACCGAGGTCATCGCTCACCGCATTCATCATCATCTAGCCGCTTCGGCTGATTTATTCGAGGCGGTGCGTAAAACCGTGGCCGAACTTCAAGGCGCCTATGCCTTGGCCGTGGTCAGCGAATCGGATCCCGAGTGCGTCGTGGTGGCGCGAGAAGGCTGCCCGGTCGTCATCGGGCTCGGCATCGACGAAAACTTCGTTGCCTCCGACGTCGCGGCGCTGCTGCCGGTCACCCGCCGCTTCCAGTTTCTGGAAGAAGGCGACGTCGCTGAGATTCGCCGTACCTCCATCAAGATTCTGGATGCCGCCGGAGCGCGTGCGATCCGGCCGATCCGCGAAAGCGATTTGCCCGCGGATGCGGTGGAACGCGGCCAGTATCGGCATTTCATGCTCAAGGAAATTCACGAGCAACCGCGCGCCATCGCGCAGACCTTGGAGGAGCGGATAGCCGGCGGCAAGCTGCTCGACGCCGCCTTCGGTCCGAGCGCGCAGCAGATATTCAAAAAGGTGAAGGCCGTGCATATCGCCGCCTGCGGCACCAGCTTTCACGCAGGCCTGGTCGCCAGCTACTTCATCGAGCAGATTTGCCGCATCCCGGCCCGGGTGGAATTCGCCAGCGAGTACCGCTATCGCGATCCGGTGATCACGCCGGACACGCTGTTCGTCACCATATCGCAGTCCGGCGAAACGGCGGACACGCTGGCCGCGCTGCGCAATGCCAAACAGGCGAAGTATCTGTCCACGCTGACCATCTGCAATGTGGCCGAGAGTTCCATGGTGCGGGAATCCGGCTTGGTGCTGCTGACCCGCGCCGGACCCGAGATCGGCGTCGCTTCGACCAAGGCGTTCACGACCCAATTGACGGCGCTAGCGATGCTTACCATCGCGCTGGCCAAGAACGGCAGCGGCGCCGCGCAGGAGCACGAACTCGTCTCGCAATTGCTGCAACTGCCGGGGCTGGTCGAAAAGACGCTGAAGCTGGACACGGCCATTCGGGAACTCGCCGAAGTGTTCGCCGACAAGCATCACGCATTATTTCTCGGCCGCGGACCTCTGTACGCCATCGCCATGGAAGGCGCGCTGAAGCTCAAGGAAATATCCTATATACATGCGGAAGCCTACGCCGCAGCAGAACTCAAGCATGGCCCGCTGGCGTTGGTGGACGAGGACATGCCGGTGGTCGCGGTCGCGCCCAACAACGAGCTGCTGGAGAAGCTGAAGTCCAATCTTCAGGAAGTGCGCGCACGCGGTGGACGGCTGTTCGTGTTCGCCGATCCCCAAGCGCATATGCACAGCGAAGAGGGCGTGACGGTGATCGAGATGCCGGTGGCAGCATCTCCCCTGCAAGCCCCGATGATTTTCGCCATACCGCTGCAACTGCTCGCCTATCACGTGGCGGTGCTCAAGGGTACCGACATCGATCAGCCGAGAAATCTCGCGAAGAGCGTCACTGTCGAGTAGCAACGGACACCTTCCGATGACAATCTTTAAGTTCAAATCGCTAAAAAACTGAGCGAAATCGACTTAACTCGCTGCACCGTGCTCGCTCCGGCATTGGCGTCATTCAGTTCCGCAAATTCGTCAATCTCATCTCGATGCACGCTGGTAGTTCAGGCTACCGGCGCGCGCCTACCTCACGCGGTCAACTGACCGCCACGTAGCCACCGAGTCCGACTAACGCAACGCCGGACACCTGGCGCTGCCGTCGTGCCCACAGTGGTGAGGACTTGAGACGCCGCTGCAACGGCCCGGCGGCCAGCACCACGCCAATGTCCGCCACCGTGTTGAGAGTAATCGATATAGCACCCAGCGCCAGAAACTGCGGCACCAGCGACGCGCGGTGATCAACGAATTGAGGAATGAACGCCAAGAAGAATAGCGCCGTCTTTGGATTCAGCGCCTCCGTCAACATACCCTGCCAAAACGGCCTTGCAGCGTCTTGCTGAGCCATGGTCGTCGACAAAATCGAGTCCCGCTCCATCAGCGTTCGGACCCCGAGATATAGCAGGTAAGCGGCGCCCAAGTACTTCACGGTAAGAAAGGCTGAGGCAGAGCGCGCAAGAATCGCCGAAAGGCCGAAACCCGCCGCTACCACGTGCACCAAACCGCCAGCCACCGTCCCCATGCACGAAGCTAAACCGATAGCGCGACCGCCTTGAACGCTGCGAGCCAGAACGTAGATCATCCCTGGGCCGGGTGAAATGGCGAGAATCAGTGCGGCTGTTAGAAAAATTAGAAAATGCGCATGATCAATCATGACCAATACCTTAAACAATGCCAACACAATGGAATATTACGCCCGATCTATGCGCGGCTTGATCGTCCCCGTCAGCCAACAGGATAACCCGAAGATAGCGATTTTCCACTTCCGAAACCTGCGTCATGGTCGACTCAAGACCCTATGCATAGTCGCTGCCATCCGAATTCAGTGGGTTCACGTGCGTGGTGCGACGCAGCAGATCTACCACTGCGATTGGCGCCCTGTTCGCGAGATTTAAGTAGAATTTGAGGGAAATTAGGAATATTATGCGAAATCCATAAATTACCTAATTAACCTACCAATGGATCCCATCCTAAACCCGTTCTCTCCTGGCGCCGGCGCTCCGCCCCCTGAACTCGCCGGGCGCGAGGAATTGCGCGAAATGGTGCGAATTGCGCTGGGGCGGATTCGGCTGGGGCGTCCCAACAAGAGCATTTTGATGGTGGGCTTGCGTGGCGTGGGTAAGACCGTGCTGCTAAATCGCATGCGAGATGATGCGGAAGCGTCAGGCATTCATAGCATGCGCATTGAGGCGCCGGAGGGTCGCTCGCTGCCTGCGCTTCTCGCACCGCAACTGCGGCAGGCTTTGTTGCGACTCTCGAGAAATGCGCAGGCTCGAGAGTTGGGTCATCGGGCGCTGCGGGCGCTCGCCGGCTTCGCTAAGGCGCTGAAAATGAAATACGCGGATATCGAGGTGGGGCTGGATTTCGAACCGGAGGCAGGCCTCGCGGACAATGGCGATCTCGAGCATGATCTGCAGGCACTAATGGAAGCTGTCGGGTTGGCCGCGCAAAAAGCGGGTACGGCATTGGTGATGTTTGTCGATGAACTGCAGTACGTGGAAGAAGATGAATTGGCGGCACTCATTACGTCACTGCATCGTACTGCGCAAAGACAGCTTCCTGTGACATTGGTGGGAGCGGGACTGCCGCAACTGCGCGGCAGAATGGGCCGCGCAAAATCTTACGCCGAACGATTGTTCGATTTTCCGGAGATCGGACCTTTAGCACCAGCTGAGGCGGCCATCGCGATTTCCAAACCGCTCGCAGATCTCCATGTCGCGGTGGAAGCCGGCGCCTTGGAAAAAATCATTCAAGAGACGCGGGGCTATCCTTACTTCCTGCAGGAATGGGGTAAGCACGCCTGGGACGTGGCGGACGGCTCGCCGATCACCGCAGTTGATGTCAATACTGGCTCGCGCGAAGCTATCGCTGCGTTGGATGAGAGTTTCTTTCGCGTGCGCTTCGATCGATTGACGCCGGTGGAGAAGCGCTACTTGCGTGCGATGGCGGATATCGGGCCTGGGCCGCATCGCTCCGGCGATGTGGCGCAACACTTAGGGCGTACGGTGACTTCGCTCGGGCCGACGCGTAGCCAGCTCATTGCGAAAGGAATGATTTGGAGTCCGAGCCATGGCGATACCGCATTTACGGTGCCGTTGTTCGATGAGTTCATGCGGCGGATCATGCCGGGGAATGAGTGGCGGGAGGGCTGAACGCCGAGGCCGCGATCGCCTCAACGTGCGGGGCGGTTCAAGGGGCACAACTGACACGTTTTAGAACAATTGATTCGCGCTTCAACCTTATCTGCACAGCGGCATCGTTTGACGCGCCGACCGCAGGACGCTTAACCTGAGCGAGACAATAATTGATCAGAATCACCTGCAACGCATGGGCCGGTAAGGCCTGCGCTACCGAGTTCATCTCATCGTGACTGCTACCGCTTTCAACTCCGCCTACTTCCGCAAGTACTACTTCAATGCGGCAACCCGAGTTACAAGCGCGGTTGAAATGCGTGGCCGCGCGCAACTGATCGCGGCCATATTGCGTCACGCCAATATACCGGTGCGCAGCATTCTCGATGCCGGCTGCGGCATTGGGTTGCTGCGCAAGCCCTTCGCCGCCGCCATCCCGAGAGCCCGCTACGTGGGCCTGGAGAGCAGCGAGTATTTGTGCACCCGATACAAATGGACCCGAGGGTCGGTGACTGATTTCGCGCCGCGCTCGCCGAGCGATCTGGTGGTTTGCTATGACGTGTTGCAATACCTGGACGACCGCGATGCGTCACGTGCCATTGTCAATCTGGCAAAGCTCAGCCGAGCAGCGGTGTACGTGTCTGCGCTGACACGCGAGGATTGGCGTGGGAACTGCGACCGCACGCGCACCGATCGCGCCGTGCATCTACGGCCGGGCGACTGGTACCGGCGGCGATTGCAAAAGCGCTTCAACTATTTGGGCTTCGGCGTGTGGCTGCGCAAGGACGTAACCGCCATCCTCTGGGATCTTGAACGACCATAGCCGACTTCAGCTCACCTGCAGACGTAAGCGTGGTAGTGGTGGCGGACGATCCGATGTTTGAACGGCTCAGCGGCACCTAGTCACTAACGACCAGAAACGTGCCAGCGGAGGTCGGACGGATAAGTCCTTTTCCGGAGCGTGAAAAACAGGATGTTTTTCTCGCAGCCCCCATGGATGGTTCACGGCGGTCCGGAAAAGGACTTATCCGTCCGGCCTCCGCCATGCTGCGATCGTGTCGATAGAGGCTAGAGGTCGTCGAGAATCCAATTAACCAACGCCGCATGCACCGGCTCGCCGGCGCCGAAGTCGGCGCGCGCGTGATTGACCAGGGATACGAGTACATAGGTCTTGCCGCTGGCGCCAGTGACATAGCCCGCGACGCCGCTGACGCCGTCTATGTGCCCCGTTTTCAAGCGCGCGGCGCCGGCGGGCGCCATTTTCATGCGGGATCGCAACGTGCCGTCGACGCCGGCCAGCGGCAGTGACGCGAGAAATTCCGGCGCATAGCGGCTGTGGTAGGCGAGGCTCAGCAGCTTCGCCATTTGCAGCACCGAGATGCGGGTGCGTCGCGACAGCCCGGAACCATTGTCGATGTCCATGTCTTGCAGATCGAGTCCGTGTTCGCGGCTCCAATCGGCCATGGCGGCCGCTCCCTTCTCGAGCGTCGCGGGAGCGCCCGCACGCTCCTCGCCCATGGTCAGGAGCAGGTGTCGGGCCATCAAATTACTGCTGAATTTATTGGTCAGGCGCACGATCTCCCCCAGGCTCAAGGAGTCGAAGCTCAACAGGGTCTGCGCGTCCGCGGGCGCCGCTTCCACTCGCAGTTTGCCGGTGAACTCCCCGCCCAGTTCGCGCCATAACTCGACGAAAGTGCCGAAGGCGTAGGAATTCGGCTGCAGCAATACACGGGTGAAGCTGCGTTCCGCGCAGTGCGGTGACAAGGCGCCGCTGAATATCACATGATCCCATTTCGCCGACGCCACCTTGAAATCTACCCGCGCGGCGGCGGTGCTGCAGCGACCGGCAACGAAGCGCACGCGATTTTCAATCGACAGATTGCCGGGTGACGGACTGGCGATGATGTTGACATGCCGCGCCGCGGCGTCCGGCGCGACGCGGAATTCAATGGATTGGAAGTTCACCATCAGCGCGTTCGGCAGCACGTTGTACGAGCGATTCGGCCGGCCGTCGAAATCTCCCGGATCCTCGGCCGGCAGAGAGAATGCGGTATCGTCGATGACGATGTCGCCGTGAATCGTCTTCAGTCCCTTGGCGCGCAGCTCCCGGGCGAAGCTCCACCAGCGCTCCAATGTCATGTAAGGATCGCCGCCGCCCTGCAGGATCAGATCCCCGTCGAGCACGCCCTCGTTCAGCTCGCCCCGCATCGCCGCGCGCGTATGCCAGGTAAAGCTGGGGCCGAGCGAATCCAGGGCGACGAACGTCGTGACAACCTTGACGGTGGATGCCGGGCTACGCGGTGTGTCCGGATTCTGGCTCGCGAGCAGGCGGCCGGAGTCCGGATCGATGATGGCGAAGCTGACGGCGCTCGGCGGCAGCCGCTGTGCCGCAATGACCTGTGTCACGCCCGCCGGCGCCGCAGGGTCGGCGGCGCTCCAGCAGCAAGCCGGCATCATCCAGATCAGCGCGAGCGCGGCTCGTTGCAGTACATTCAATTGACACCGTCTCGAATTCAATGCGTCTCTCAATTAAGCGGCAAGCTGATTCTTGTCCAGGCGCGGGACCACCAGCGAAGGTAAAGCATCAACCCTAAGCAGCATACATAGGTCAGGGCGGCAAACCATCCGCCGATCGCGCCCAAGCCATATTGCGGCAGCCAGTCCACCCAGCCGGCGCCCGGCGCGAATGACAGGCTGTGCGCCAGCGGCACGAACAGCAGCCACGACAAAGCCAGTACCATGACGGCCGGCAGGCGCACATCGCCCGCCCCTCGCAGGCATGCGCCGCTGCTGATGTTGAAGCCATCGAACAGCTGATATCCAGCGGCAATCCACAGAAGTACGCCGGCCCGCGCCACCACGCCCGCGGCCTGCGGATCTGCGGCATTCGTAAAAAACGGCAACATCCAGGGACCGGCCAACGCGAGCAGCACGCCGATCACCCCCATGTAGACCACCGATATCCAAATAATTCCATTGCCCACCTTAAATGCCCAATCGCGGCGGTGAGCACCGATGGCCTGGCCGACGAGGGTGGTACCCGCCATGGCGATGCCGACCGCAGGCATGTAGCAAAAGGACGTGAGCATCATGACTATCTGCGTGGACGCCCCATCGACGGTGCCCAGGCGCACCTGCATCAGCTGAAACAGCGCGAAGCCGAGAATGTCCGCGGCAATCAGCAGTCCCATGGGGAACCCGAAATTGAACTGGCGAAGCAGCGCGCGCCAATGCAGCCGTGTCGTGAGGTGCGAGGCGTAGCGCTGTCGGGTCGTCTTACTCAAGAACAACGCGGCCGCCGTGAACACGCCGATCAGCTGCGCGACATCGGTGGCCCAGCCCGAGCCGGCAATTCCCATACCGAGGTTGAACATGAACAGCTGATTGAGCAGTGCATTCGCCACAGCGACGCTCACCGTCACCCACAGCGTAATCATCGGCCGGCCGATGCCGTTGAAAAAACCGAGCAGCGACCATAGCGCGATGCCTAAAGGCCCGCCCAGCATACGCGGATACCAGTATTCCAATGCCAGGCCCAAGGTGTCATGGGGAATGTCGAACGGCGCGAATATAGACGCTCCCGTCAACGCGAGAAACACAAACAGCGGCGTCGTGAATAGGGAAGCCCAAAGCGCCGTCCACGTCGCCTGCGACGCGCGCCTATAGCGGCGGCCCCCATAGGCCTGCGCCACCGACGTTTGCACCGACAGTCCGATACCGCCGAAGAGGATCACGCACACCAAAATCGGCCAATACACCGCTCCCATCGCCGCAGTGGCGCCAGGCGACAGCCGTCCGATGAACCAGGTATCGGTCGCATTCAGTACCGCCTGCACGCCGCTGTTCAGCATGAAGGGAAAGGCGAGTGCCGCAACAGCCAGGTAGTCAAGCCGCGGGCGGCCGCTCGAACTTAAGCGCATTCCGGGCAGTAGTTTTATCGCCTCGTCCATCCCGCGTAGGATGAGGCAATGAAACCAAAGTTGCGACGCAATTTATCCGGCACATTCGTGGCGCGCAGTCTTGATCAGGGTGTGTGGAGGCTGTCGCGCCGCGAACCATTGCCCATCGACATCTTGTTACGGGGTGCACAGAGCCACGCTGCCGACTGGCTTCATCCGCCGGGCGTCAGCGACATCGAACTCGAATGGCAGGACGGAAGCGTGCTGCTGACCATGACATCGGAGCCGCGTCGCGTCGCCATCAAGGCCCGCAGCGCGATCGTGCATGAACCTCTTGGGTCGCTGTATCAGGTCCTGCCCTTGGCAGGATTCGACTCGAAGGCGAAGCACTTTTGGGGCAGAGTTTTCCGCCTGGTTCGGCTACCCGGCGGCCGCTATCTACTGGGGCTGCTGGCGCGGCGCAGCCGGCATTGATTCCGCGATACCCGTCACAAAGATCGGCGGATATTGTCAAGCGCGTAGGGAATACCCTGTATTATTACGTTGAATTGTGACTCTGATCAAGGATGCCGCGGCGCCTTTACAGCACATTAATTGGTGAGTTGCAAACCTCTAAATCGTTAGGGCGGCCGTAGTGCTGGAAATCAAGTCAAACGCCATCGAGAGCCCCACCGTGGATGCCTCATTCGATCCGTATGGCCGTTTGCTTCGAATGCTCATGCCAAGTTTGCGCGGAGTGGTCGTTCACGACGGTTTCGCCAATTTGGTGTGGGCCTCGGACGAGTGGGACCTCGCCGATGAGCCCGAGGTCATCAAGGAAGTCATCGCCAATGCGCTGTCGGACAACTCGGAATTCGCCGGGCTCGTGCGCACGCTGGATGCGGACACCGCCGTCTATTCATTTGCCATTCGCGGCGAGCACATCGAGCTGCTCGGCGTCGTCAGTCTGATCGCCCGCCTGTCCGGCAAACTGACCGAAGCGCGGCCATTGCAGACTGTGCGCCAGCTGGTGCAGCCGGCCTTGGAGTGTCTACGGCGCGAACTTTCGTTGCGTTCCCAGCTTGGTTCCCGCGAGCGCGATCTCGACGTGCGCGAACGCGATCTCAATCTGATGTTGGAGATCTCTTCGCAGCAACCGGCCTCCTCCAGCGATAGCGATGAATTCAGCCTGATCATGAAGACCGGACTCGAGCGCATGGGCTGTGCACTTGCAGCCTTGTGGGTCCCGGACAAGAACATCGCCCTGTCTCTGACCCGCAGCGGCCAGCCCATGTCGGCCGAATCATTGCAGCGGGCGCAGCATCACTTGATGGCATGGATGCAGCTGCAGCAGCGCACCATCGTGGTCAACCATATTTCCAAAGTCTCAAGCGATGTCGCGGCTCCGTACAAGATCCTGGCCTGCCCGGTGCGGCACCCTTCCGAACGAGTCATGGGCGTGCTGGCGATGTTCAATCCGCCGAGCGCACCGGACTTCGATTTGCATCAAACGCGCATCGCCGAGGCATTGGCGAAGCGGGCAACCAGCATTATCCAGGCTCAATACGACGCCAGTACCGGCTTGATGACGCGCCAGGCGTTCGAGCGCCAGGTCTCCACGCTGCTCGCGACCTCCGCAGCCGCGGACGCGCACATCATTCTCTATCTCGACATTGATCGCCTGCATGTCATCAACGAAACATTCGGCATGCACGTGGGCGACGACGTCATCGTCAATGTTGCCGAATGCATGGCCAAGGCGCTGCCCGTGCGCGCCCTGTCGGCGCGTATTTCCGGCGACCGGCTGGCCGCCCTGATTCCGTCCTCGAGCATGGATGCGGCGGCCATCGTCGCCGAGAGCATTCGCGCCGCGGCGGCCGCCATCGCGCCGCGTGCCGGACAAGGTTCCTTCGAAGTGTCCGTTTGTCTCGGCGTCGCGCCCATCGGCCGCTCAGACAACGCGCTCGCACATGCCTTGGCGACCGCCGAGATTGCTTGCAAGGCCGCGAAGGATCGAGGCCGGAATCGCGTCGAGATGTTCCAGGATTCGGATCAGAGCATCATCCGGCGCCATACCGACATCATGGTCATCGGCAAGCTGCGCGAGGCTCTCGGCAATGATAGCTTCCGCCTCGACGCACAGCCGATTCTGCCGCTGCGCGGCAACTACGGCCGCCCGCGCTTCGAATTGCTGATCCGAATGCTGGGCGACCGCGGCGAAATCATTCCTCCCGGCAAATTTCTCTCCGCGGCGGAGCGCTACCAGCTGATGCCGACGATCGATCGCTGGGTGGTGCATCGCTCCTGCCAGCTGCTGGGTGAACACAGCGCGTCGGTGGGCGAGGATATCGCCCGCTTCGCAATCAACCTCTCGGGACAATCGCTGCAGGACGACACCTTTCTGCAATACGTGATCGACGAAATCAAGGCGAGCGGCCTGCCGCCTGGAGTCCTGTGCTTCGAATTGACGGAGACGGCGACCATCGGCAATCTGGCCAAGGCGCAGAATTTCATGCGCCACCTGCAAGATCTCGGTTGCCAGTTCGCGCTCGATGATTTCGGCACCGGCGTAAGCTCGCTGGCGTATCTCAAGGATCTATCGGTCAATTATCTGAAGATCGACGGCAGCTTCGTCCGCGATGCCATTGTCAATGCGCGCTCTGAGTCGATGATCAAAGCCATTGCCCAGCTGGCGAAGGTAATGTGCATGGAGACCATTGCAGAGTACGTGGAGACGGATATGTTGCGCGCTCGAATGGCGGATCTCGGGGTCGATTACGGTCAAGGCTTCGCCATGGGCAAGGCGCAACCACTCGAAGATCTACTGCAGGAATTAGCCATCTACGAGGCCACCGTGAGTGATTGGGCGGCCGCCCCGGATACGCTGGCCAGCGAGATCTCTGCCTAGCCTCAAAGTCAGTAGAATCCTACATTTAATTGCTGAAACGGCTCATGGCGCGCGTAGCCGCGCCGTGCCCTAATGCAGGCGTGCCCTTGGCGGAGCCTGCCATGCTGATTCTGACTCGCCGAACCGGAGAGAGCTTGCGCATCGGCGATGACGTCGAAGTGACCGTGATGGCGGTGAACGGCTCGCAGGTGCGTATCGGCATCAAAGCCCCGCGCCATGTCGCGGTGGATCGTGAAGAGATTGCGGAACGCAAACAGCGCGAACGCGATCCGCCCTCAGGTTAAGTTTTTCACTCCCTAACTTATCGCCGCGCAATTCGCAAGAAATCTGCGCGAAGTAATCTGCCTCTTGTATTTGTTGCCTGCTTCGGGCACACAATAGCCTGTACCGGACTAAATCAAAAAATCCAACGAGGGGACAATCGCTGCAGGTGGGCAACCGGCGGCGCCTGCGCTATTCATGACAACTCAAACCTATGCGCCCGAGCTACTCGTGCAGACTTGGTTCAATTCCGATCGTTCGTTGCTCGTATCCGGCCTGCGAGGACGCGTGGTCGTACTCGTCGCATTTCAAGTGCTCTGCCCGCACTCGGTCGCCGGCGCCGTACCTCAGGCGCAGCGAATATTTGAGACTTTCGAACCGAAGGACGTGGCCGTGATTGGCCTGCACGCCACATTCGAACATCATGATGCCTTCAGCGTGGCGATGCTCAAGGCCTTCATTCAGGAGTACCGCCTGAAATTTCCGATCGCGCTGGATCAGCCGAATCCGACCAGCCCGATTCCGCTCACCATGGAGCGCTACAAGATGCGCGGCACGCCCAGTCTCGTGTTGATCGACCGCCACGGACTCGTGCGCAAGCACGCCTTCGGCGCAGTGGATGATCTGCGAATTGGCGCCGAGATCGGCGCACTTACCCAGGAATCTGCAGCTACCGCGTTGAGCCGTAGCTCAGCCGCGTGAGGCGGGCCGGGGCAGGCATCAATCGGTGAGAGCGAAACGGATTCGGACGCGGGCCCGCTGCGCCACGATCTTGCCGTCGCGCACCACCGGCTGGTAACGCCACTGGGATAGTGCACCGATCGCGGCGCTCTCGAACACGCCGGGAGCGCTGGTGTCGTGCACCGCGGCGTCTCTGACCTGGCCACTCTCGTCGACCGTGAAGTCCAGTTCCACCCAGCCCTGGATCTTGCCGAGGTTGGCTTTCCTCGGATACTCCGGGTTGACCGACTTGATGAGCTTGAGATCGCCGGCCGCGACGACATTCGCCAGGAATTGCCGGCGGCTCACAGCCGTGTCGAGATCGTGCCGCGCCGTATTCGCCTCCGCGGAGGCAAAGCCGATGGAACCGGCCTCGTCCAACCAGCTGCGCGCTGCGTCGTATTGCTCGAGAGCCAGGGCGAGGCGCGTCTTGGCCACCAAGCGGGCACCGAGATCCTGCATCGCGGCGCTCAACTTTGAGTTGTTCGGATCCAATCCTCGCAGGGTAACCAAGTAGTACTTGGCGCTGTCGTCTGCCGGCTCGATCAGCCGATCCTGCCGCAAGCGCTCCTCGCCGTTTTTCAGTAATTGAGTCCAGGCATCGGTCTCCGCTTGTCGCCGCGCCGCCGCGAGCGACACTTCCGCCGCCTCGATATTGGCCGGTGCCGCGATACCCCTGGCGGACTCCAGCCAATCGGACGCATGGGCAAAATCACGTCGGTCGATTGCGCCATGCGCCTCCGCCAACAGGCGCAATGCCACCGCCTTCTCCGCTTCCTGCGCGGCGCCGCTATTCGGATCTAGCTGCAGCGCCTGCTGCACGTAGAAAAGTGCGCTGTCGCGTTGCGGCTCGATGAGGTGTGCCTCGCTGGCGCGCTGTGCTGTGAGATTGAGCAATGCGGTCAACTTGTCCGCATCGGGCTTGAGCTCATCGCGCGAGTGCGCCGCGGCTTGGGCTGCCCGGACTTGCTCGCGCGACTTGGCGAGCTGCGCAGTCAGAAACGCGATGCGACCGCTGTCGACCCCTGCTTTGCGCGCGGTCTCGATGGCGAGCGCCGCTTCGTCGAGTCGCTCCTCGAGCAGGGCGTTCTCGGCCCTGGCCAGCAACCGCTCATGCACCTCCGCCAGGCCGCTTCGTGCCTTCGGGTCGGAGGGGTCGCGCGCCGACGCCTGCAGGTATAGTTCCAGCGCATTGTCGCCGGCGGGTTCGGTCAGGTGGTTGGCGGCAAGTGCCGCCGCTGCTTGCCCAAGCAGCGGGGATTCGACCGCGGGCACGCGCGTGACCGCGCGCGGGGCAGGGACGAGGTTCTCCGAGTTCCTTTGGATCG
Organism: Gammaproteobacteria bacterium; assembly: GCA_025358615.1. Classification (GTDB taxonomy): domain Bacteria; phylum Pseudomonadota; class Gammaproteobacteria; order Steroidobacterales; family Steroidobacteraceae; genus Bog-1198. The sequence continues at coordinate 20,171 of JANYIY010000044.1, forward strand.
CCCAGACGACGACGATGACGATACCTAGGACGCCGATGGCAGCGCCGATCAGCGGGCCTAGATTCGATCGCGATTTGCGCGTGATCGCGGGCGTTGCAGCTGTGCGTAGGCGCTGCTCGTCATACTTCTTGACGGCGGCATCCGCAAACAGCTTGGCTCGCCCCGGCGACATGGGCTTATGAATGAATCGATATACCGTGCCGGCGCTGATCAATCCGGCGAGCGAGATTTCCGCGTCCCGATTGCCGGCGACCACGATAACAAGGTCGGGGAATTGCCGTTTGATCTGTGCAATGAACACCGACGGGGCTTCGCTCAGCGTCAGCACATCGAGCACCAGGATGCCCACTTCGCCGGCCACCAACAGGTCACTGACCTTGTCGGCGGAGGGAACGTGCCACAGCCGCCGCGCGCCGCCGACCGCCTCGCGCAGGGTCTGCAGGAATGCCTCGTCACCGGTGAGCACCACGAGCTCGACGATCTCGCTCGCGAGACTGAAGCGCAGCGCGTCCAGCGTGCCGCCTTCTTCGTCGCAAGCTAGCACCGGTTATTTCCTTTCATGGAGTCCCTTGAGGCGGCGTTCACCCGTCGAAAGATCGCACTGCAGCAAGGCAGTTAACGCATATCCCCCTAGGCTAGTGTCATTACCTGGGCGACGCTATACGATACGGAGTCTGAGGACGGAGACAATGTCTGTTGCACTGCGTCAAGCTATTTCTGTGACCGGTTGCTCATTAGATTGGATTGAAGGGACGGGAGCGCCCACGGCGGGGAGACCAATGAGCGGTTCAATCGGTATTACGTCGAAATTGCCGGTGGACCAGCGCAACGCGCTGGAACAGCTGCTGTTCTTCAACGTCAACCAACATCGGGTGCGCATCGGCATCCAGCAATCCATAGAAACCTATGGCGTGCCGGAGATTTATGAGCACGACGGCGGCCTGCGCGTGCGGGTCGGCGACATCGACGGAGTGCAAACCCTGTTTGCGGTGTCGGAGGTCGGCAGACCTCTGGGGGTCGCAGTTTTCGTGCGCTCGGCGCACGAACGATTTGCAGTCCTGCACCTCGGGGTCGAACCACGTCTCAGTGCTACCCCCGAAATCAATACCCGGGTGCTGCTCAAACTCATGCACGAAATCCGCAGCGCCGCGCGCCGCACCCGCGGAGTCGACCGCATCGAAGTGGTCTACAAGGATCGTCACGCCGTGCGTCTGCACGGCTGAAGCATCGCGGTCTGATGGCGACTCAACCTGACCGGCGGACACTGGGAGCGCAGCGGCATGCCGACGGCAAACTGCGTTGCGCCTGGTGCCCGGCCGATCTCGTGTACGTTGCATATCACGACAGCGAATGGGGCGTGGCGCTGCATGATGATCGGCGGCTGTTCGAAATGCTGTGC
>JANYIY010000084.1 GCA_025358615.1 Gammaproteobacteria bacterium
CCAAGCGCGCGGCGCGGTCCCGGCCGCGGTGTTGCTGGACCCATCCGGGACGCTGGGCCGCTTGTATGGCGCCAAGACCACGCCGCAAATGTTCGTCATCGACAAAAATGGCGCGCTGCAATACATGGGCGGCATCGACAGCATCGCCACCGCGGATGCGGCCGACATCGCTCATGCCGAGCCCTACTTGAAGGAGGCCATGCTGGCCGTGGCGCAAGGCAACCCGGTCGCCAATGCGGTGACCAAGCCCTACGGCTGCGCGGTGAAGTACTGAGCGCGGCCGGGGGTTTGCGACCTCAACGGCAACTGGATTGCGGATTACGTGCGGCTGCGGTTCGAAGCGCATCTGTGGTCTTAGCGCGTCACTCCACCGCCACCGCAATCCCCGCGAACTTCCCCGCCCAGGCCTTGGGTCCCGTGTCGTGCAGGGAAATGCCTTCCGAACTCACCGCCACCGTGACCGGCATGTCGCGCACCTCGAATTCGTACACGGCCTCCATGCCGAGCTCGGGGAAGGCCACGACGCGGCTGCCGCGGATGGCATTCGAAACCAGGAAAGCGGCGCCACCCACGGCGATCAAGTAGGCGGAGCGGTGCTTGGCAATGGACGCGACGGTTTCGGGACCGCGCTCGGCCTTGCCCACCATTGCCAGTAGTCCCGCCTTGCCCAACATGGTGTCGGTGAATCGATCCATGCGATTGGCAGTGGTCGGACCTGCGGGTCCCACGACTTCAGTGCCGACCGGATCGACCGGTCCCACGTAGTAAATGACGCGGCCGTGAAAATCCAGCCCCGCGGGTAAGGGCTTGCCGGCATCCAGCAATGCACAGATTCGCTTGTGGGCTGCATCGCGGCCGGTGAGCATTTTGCCCGACAGCAATAGGCGTTCGCCGGGCTTCCAGCTCACGACCTCGGCCTGCGTCAGGCCGTCCAGCGACACACGCCGCGCGCCGGCATCGGGTGCCCATTTAACCTTGGGCCACAAATCCAGGTTCGGCGGCTCGAGCATCGCGGGACCGCTGCCATCGAGCGTGAAATGGATATGGCGGGTGGCGGCGCAGTTCGGAATCACCGCCACCGGTAAGGAGGCGGCGTGAGTCGGGTAGTCCATGACTTTTACATCGAGCACTGTGGTCAATCCGCCGAGGCCCTGCGCGCCGATGCCGAGTGCGTTGACGCGTTGGAATATTTCCAGGCGCAGTTCTTCCAACTGTGTCTTCGGTCCGCGTGCGATCAGATCGCCGATGTCGATGGGCTGCATCAGTGATTTCTTCGCCAACAGCATGGCCTTCTCGGCGCTGCCGCCGATGCCTACTCCCAGCATGCCCGGTGGACACCAACCGGCGCCCATCTCCGGCACCATCTCCAATACCCAATCGGCAACCGAATCCGACGGATTCAACATGGCAAACAGGGATTTGTTTTCGGAACCGCCGCCCTTCGCGGCGACGGTAATTTCAACTTCATCGCCGGGAATGAATTCGGTGTGGATCACAGCCGGCGTGTTGTCGCGCGTGTTGGCGCGCTTGAATGCGGGATCGGACACGATGGACGCACGCAGCTTGTTGTCGGGATTGAGGTAGGCGCGCCGCACGCCTTCGTTGATCATGGCTTCGAGATCGAGGGTTGCATCCCAACGCACTCCCATCCCTACCTTCACGAAAACCACCACGATGCCCGTGTCCTGGCAGATGGGCCGGTGGCCCTCGGCGCACAGGCGTGAATTGGTGAGTATTTGCGCGATGGCGTCGCGCGCGGCGGGACTTTGTTCCATGTCGTAGGCGCGGCCCATGGCGCGAATGAAATCCGGGGTGTGATAGTAGGAGATGTACTGCAAGGCATCGGCGACGCTGGCAATGACATCGGCTTGACGAATCACGGACATGGCAAACCTTGGGCTATGGACGACTGGGCCGCAAATTTACCAAGTCACGGGCGGACGATGCTAGCGAATCACCTACAATCGGAAGAAATCGGAGATTGGCATGCGGCGTGGGTGGAGAGGTCTCGGAATGAGCGCCTTGGCGGGTGC
>JANYIY010000062.1 GCA_025358615.1 Gammaproteobacteria bacterium
GCCTCGGGTGACGGCACCGAAATGCGCCGGCCCTTAGGTATAGCCATCGTCGGCGGCCTGATTGTCAGCCAGCTACTCACGGTCTATACAACGCCGGTGGTCTACCTGTATGTGCATCGCTACTGGAAACATTTGAAACAAGGCAAGTACCGTCCGCCGCCGGCGCGCGCGTCCGGCCAGAACCTCACCGGCCCGGATTTGGGACCTCTGGGAGTCGGCGCATGAGCACGCTTCCCCGTTTCGCCCGCCTCATCGCCCACGAAATGCGCATCACGCGCTGGCTCAGTGTGGCCGCCGGGCTCTCCCTTGCGGCGGCTTGCGCCGTCGGCCCCGATTACCATCGACCGAAAGTCGACGCCGCGGCGAGCTACAAGGAAGCGGGCGATTGGCAGCCAAGCGAGCCGAACGATGCGTTGAGCAGAGGACCGTGGTGGGAAATCTACGGCGATGACGCATTGAGTCAGCTCGAAGTGAAAGTCGATATATCGAATGAGAACGTCAAGGCGGCGGCCGCCGCCTTCGCTCAGTCGCGAGCATTGGTAGCGCAGGCCCGCGCCGGGTTCTGGCCCACGGTCGGTGCCAGCGCCGGCGTGCAGCGCGGCGGCTCACCGGCAACGACGCTCAACGTCGCCGGCCAGCCGGTCACCAGCACGCGCACTCAAACCACTTACAATGCCGGAGTCTCGGGAAATTGGGCCCTGGATATCTGGGGTCAGATTCGCCGCTCGACCGAGAGCAATCGGGCCGCCGCGCAGGCCAGCGCGGCAGCACTCGCGGCGGCGCGATTGTCCGCGCAGGCTGAGCTCGCCATCGATTATTTCGAATTGCGCGCCCAAGACCAGCTGCAAACGTTGCTGGATGACACTGTGGTCGCAGAGCAGCAGTCCCTGGCGATCACGCAGAGCCGCTACCGCTTTGGGGTGGCGGCCAGAGCCGATGTTGTGAGCGCACAAGCGCAGCTGCTATCGAGCCAGGCGCAGCAGGTCAACGCGAAAATTCAGCGCGCCGTACTCGAACACGCCATCGCCGTGCTCATCGGTCAGCAGCCAGCTTCGTTCAGCTTGAGCCCCTCCGCCATGCGAACCGATGTGCCAACGGTGCCCGCGGGGATTCCTTCCACATTGCTGGAGCGGCGCCCCGATGTGGCCGAGGCTGAGCGCAGGGTCGCGGCAGCCAATGCTCAGATCGGCGTGGCCAAGGCCGCTTACTTCCCCAACCTCACCTTGTCGGGATCGGACGATTACTCCAACAGCACCTGGTCGCATCTGTTCACCCTGCCGAATCGCGTCTGGTCGATTGGACCCGAGCTCGCGGAGACGTTGATCGACGGCGGATTGCGCCGTGCGCAGGTCGCTTCCGCACGGGCGGCATACGACGTGAGCGTTGATAACTATCGGCAAACGGTGCTGAGCGGATTTCAACAAGTCGAAGACAACATCGTCACGCTGCGGATGCTGCAGCAACAGGCAGTCATCGAGGACGCTGCGGTAGCGGCCGCCCGAGAATCGGAAAAGCTCACCCTCAACCAGTACAAGGCCGGCACCGTGCCTTACAGCAGCGTGATTCTCGCGCAGACCACGCGCCTGAGCGCCGAACAGACGGCGCTTGCCGTGCTGTCGAGCCGCCTGCAGACCAGCGTGGCCCTGATCGAAGCGGTGGGCGGCGGCTGGAGCGCCTCGCAGCTGCCGCTGCCCTAGCCTGTGGCGACAGGGGGCCGGAAGACAACAAAAGACGCAGTCGTCTTCCGGCTCCCTGTCACCCCAAGCTGTGGTAGGAACCGCTCAAGACCCACACGCTAAGGCTCGCCGCTGCCGATTTCAGCACGCCGTTGCGTGACATAGGCATCCAGCGCTTCGCGAATGGCGGGATCCATAGCGGGCTCCTCGTATTCCTTGAGTGCCTGCTTCCATATGTCGGTGGCCCGCTGCGTCGCGTCCTTGCCGCCGCTCAGCCGCCAGTTCTCGTAGTTCTGCCAGTTGGATGCCAGCGGCCGGTAGAACGCATGCTCGTACCTCTCCATGGTATGCGGCTCGCCGAAGAAATGGCCGCCGCTGGCCACGCCCTTGATGGCCTCGAAGCCCAGCTCTTGCTCATTGACGACGATGGGCTTCAGAAACTCGATCATCATCTGCAGCATTTCGACGTCCAAAACCAGCTTTTCGAACGATGCCGTCAGCCCGCCTTCCTGCCAGCCGGCCGCGTGATAGACAAGATTGCCATGACCCAATATTGCGCCCCATAGGGACATCTCGGTCTCGTACGCACCTTGCGCATCAGCCGCATTGGAGGCGCTGGCGTTCGACGTGCGGTACGGCAGCTGGTAGCGGCGGGCCAGTTGCCCGCTCGCGATATTGGCCTTCGCATTCTTAGGCGTGCCGAAGGCCGGTGCGCCGGAGCGCATGTCCACATTGGATGTGAAGGCGCCGTACATCACAAAGGTGCCGGGCCGAATCATTTGCGCGAGCACCACGCCGAACAAGGCTTCCGCATTCTGTTGTGCGAGAGCCGCCGCCAACGACACCGGCGCCATGGCGCCCATGAGAGTAAAGGGGGTGATGACCACCGCCTGGCCCCGCTCCGCCATCGCAATCAGGCCATCGCTCATGGCTTCATCGTAGCGGCGTGGACTGTTCACCGAGATGATGGTGATGACGCCCGGACTCGCGGCAAACTGATCGAGATCGAGGCCGCGCGCGATCGCCATCATTCGAATACCGTCAAGTGCGCGCCCCGCGCCGATCGCCGAACAGTGAAACACCTGGTCCGAATACAAGAGATTTGCCCGATACGTATCGAGGTGACGCGAGTTCGCCGGCAGCTCGGTGGGAGCGCAGACTTGATTGCCGATGAGGTGAATGGCATTGAAGTACTGCGCAAGCCGGATGAAGTCGCAATAGTCGCGGTAATTTCCGGCGCGGCGGCCTCGTTCAAAATCGTGGACATTGGGTGGCCCGGCAACCAGCCCGAAATTGACGTGGTTGCCGCCCATGATGACGCGCTTGCCGGCGTTGCGCGGCGTGAGAATGAACGACGAGGGAGCGCTCTTGAGTGCGCTGTCGACCAGGCCGCGATCAAGGCGCACGATTCGCGCCGCTGCATCGACGTCGGCGCCGCCGGCCTGGAGCACGGCAAGCGCCCACGACGACATCACCTCCATCCCCAACTCCTCGAGGATGCGCAGCGATGTCAGGTGAATGGCCTCGAGCTGATCCGCCGACAGCACTTCCATGGGTTGATAGGGATTCTTCACTTGGGTCCACGGCAGCTGGGGAACACGCGTTCCTTCCAGCCGTCTGCCGCGGCCACCCTGACGTCGCCGAGTCGGATCCATGATGTCGCCTAGGGTGCGACCAGATCGTCCAATGCGAGAGGTGAGTGCCGCCGCAATAGCGCCGTCTGCACGTCCCACTGCTCTTTGGCCGGCAGTTCTTCGAGATAATGCACTTCATCCGCGGCATAGGTCGCAACCGGCAAGCCATCGCGATATATCAGCCGATTGCCGGCGAGCGAAGCCAGCCGCGCCCCCGGGGTGATGATACCGATCAGATTCAGCGGATCGGCAGCCGACAGCGACACGAGTTGCTGCGCATGCGGCTTGCGGCGCACGTCGCGCAGCAGGCCAACGGCCTCGGGGCTCGCGAATTGTTCGCCCGAGAAGCCCGCTACAAACCGGCCGCCGCGAATCTCGCCGCGGGCCTCCAAGCGGCGGCAACACATCAAAATGTCGCGCCAGGGCGGCAGCCAATTCGCCTCGCGAGCGAGCAGCTTCCAGAAAATAACTCCCCAGCGGCGCAACAGCGTACGCACCACTTGCTCGACCGCCTCGTCGTTGCGATTCGACGTGACCGCCGCAGAGCGCCGCACCAGAGCCCACCGCCCCGCGTCCGCCATGCCGAACAAAGCCAGTCGCCGTTTGCGGCGCGCACCAAAGGAAGTCGACATCTTGGAATGCGTGCCGCGCCGGCCGCTGGGCAGCAGCAACACACGCAGCCCGGCGAAGCTATCGGAGTTCACCATGCCGAGTGCCACGAGCTCGGCCAGCGCATCCTCCACTTCCACCGGCAGCATGCCGGCATGCTCGGTGATTTCATCGAAGAACGAAGCACCGTGCTCGCGCAGGAAATCCGCCACCACCTGGCCGCGGGAGGTTAAATGAGCCGGATCCGATTGATCGGTCAGCGCCGCCCACAGCGGCACGTTGCGCCTCGACAGCAGGGTGATGGGCGTGGAATGAATCGGCGCAGCGCCATGCGCAGCGGCTTGCGGAGCGGTGCGCGCTGCCAGCCGCGCCCAGATGACTCGCCCCGCACGGCAATGCTCGTCCAGCCACTGCGGCTCGTACTCGGCCATGCGCGACGGAATGACCTCCATCTCCCAGGCAGCGGCGGGGGCTTCGAATCCCTCGAGTTGCGTCAGCACCGCAGCCAGCGCATCGGATCCCTTCATCCGCGCCTCCGGCAACACATGCTGCCATTCGCACAAGAAGCGAATGAACTCGCGAGCCTGAACGGGTTCTATTTCCGCACGCAGGCGCTTGACGGTGTAGCGATGTATGCGCGCCAGCAAGCGGCGTTCGCACCATTCCTCGATTTCCGTAGCCGTGAAATGGCCGCGCAGGGCAAATCCCTCGGCCTCGAGCGCAGCGCACGCAATGCCGATTCTCGATGCAGGCACGCCGAGCGACTCGGCAATGGCCGACACGGTTACAGGCCCCAAGCCCTCGAGACGTCCGCGCACGATCTCCAGCATGCACTCATCCGCTAGCGACGGATCGAACAGCGCGCTTCTTTCGGTCGCCACCCACAGGGTGCCCTGCCCCCACGCCCGCCGCAGCACGCGTCCTTGTTCGCTGAGCTGCGCTAGCAACGGCGGCCACGTGGCGTTGCGCTGCACCTCCTCCTCGGTCAAGAAGGTCAACCATAACAACGCGTCATGCAATTCGTCGGGGGTCGCGGCGTCCGGCCACGCCTCCGCGCGAACGCGTGCGATGGCTTCGGGGTCAAGCTTGCCCAAGTCGGCGGCAGATTCGGGATCGAGCCAGCGGCGGCTCATCACGGCCTGCGTGCGCCGCTCTTCCAGCGGCGCATCATCGAGGAAGGCATAGGGACGGGCATTAAGTGCCTCGAGGGCCAGCGGCGAGGGCTCGGTCAGATCGCAAGCCACCACGCGGATGGCGCCGCTTTCCAGCCCGCGCAGCACGCTCTCGAGGCACTTAATGCCCGTCCCTATGCCTTCCTCGATGATGCGCCGCTGGAAGAGCGGCGCACGCAGGCCGTGATGAGCCGCCGCTGGCTCGATCCC
>JANYIY010000162.1 GCA_025358615.1 Gammaproteobacteria bacterium
TGTTGTTGCAATTCGGTGATGGTCTTGCCGGTGAGCCTGTACACCTCCAGGGCACGCTGGATGCGCTGCGGATCGTTGACGTGAATGCGCGCCGCCGCGGCCGGATCCACCTCGCCCAGCTGCCGGTGTAAGGCCGCCCATCCAGAGACTGCCGCTTGTCGCTCGATTTCCGCACGCACTTCGGCATTCGCATGGGGCAGTTGCGCAATGCCATGACTGAGGGCGTGGAAGTACAGCATGGTGCCGCCCACCAACAAGGGCTGCCGCCCACGCCGCCAAATATCCTGCATGGCCTCGACGGCATCGCGCGTGAATTCTCCCGCCGAGTAACTTTCAGCCGGATCGCGAATGTCCATCAAGTGGTGGGCCACCCGCGCGCGCATCTCGGCACTAGGCTTGGCGGTGCCGATATCCATTCCCCGATACACCAGCGCCGAATCCACGCTGATAATTTCGAGCGGCAGCGCCTCCGCCAAGCGCAGGGCGAGATCGGACTTTCCCGCTCCCGTAGGCCCCATCAACATGATGGCGCGACGCTTAGGCAAGAGCGCTGCCCGTCATCGCCCGCGCAGGAACAGCCGATCGAGATCCGTCATCGACAAACGCACCCAGGTCGGGCGCCCATGATTGCATTGGTCGGCCCGCTCGGTGCCTTCCATTTCGCGCAGCAGGGCGTTCATTTCCGGCAGGCTCAAGTTGCGCTGCGCGCGTACCGCCGCGTGACAGGCCATGGTGCCCAACAAGTGATTGATCGACTCCTCGACCCGCCGCGAATGACCCTGTTCCAACAAATCCGACAGCACGTCACGCACGATGCCGGCGGGATCGCGGCCCGCCAACAAACTGGGAATCGCGCGCAACGCCAGTTGATCGGGAGCCAGCCGCGACACCCCGAAGCCGAGGGCGGCAAACTCCTGGGCGTGCGCCTCGGCCGCCTCGGCCTGTGCCGGCGTCACCTGCAGAACCTGCGGCATGAGCAGTTGCTGCTGCGCGGTTTGCCCCGCCAACAGTTTCTTCATGCGTTCATACATCACCCGCTCGTGCGCGGCATGCATATCCACCAGCACCACCCCGTCGGCGGTCTGCGCCAGGATATACACGCCATGCAGCTGCGCCAGCGCATAGCCTAAGGGCGCGTCGCCATCGTTCGCCGCCATAGTCCTGCCCGGCCCCTCGCCGACCGCCAGCCCCTCGCCCACGCCCAGTGCTCCACCCGCGCCGAACGCCGCCTGTGCCACATGGCCGCGATAGGCATCCTCGCCCCTGCGCGCTTGGCCCTCGGGTAGTGCAAAGCGGGCCTGGTTCGGCGGCGCCACTGCATTGAAACGCGCGCTGCCGGTGAGCCAATCGAGCGGTGCGCTGCCTGCCGATTCGGCACTGGGACGCGTGTCGGCCAGCACTCGCTCCAGGGTGCGAAACACGAAATCATGGACGCGCCGCGAATCGCGAAACCGCACTTCCAGTTTTTGCGGGTGCGCGTTGACGTCCACTTGGGCGCTATCCAAATCCAAGTACAACAAATAAGCGGAAAATCGGCCGTGGAATAACACGTCCTGATAGGCGAGGCGCACCGCACCGGCCAGCAGTTTGTCGCGCACGTAGCGACCGTTGAGAAAGGCGAATTGCAGATCCGATTGGCTGCGCGAAAAGGTCGGCAACGCCAGCCATCCGGACAGGCGCAAAGATTCGGTGTCGTGCTTCAACTCAATGACGTGGCCTGCAAAATCCTCGCCGCATATTTTCGCGACCCGCGCCAGGCGCTCCGCCGATGAATGCGCCGCCGCCAGCGACCATACCGCCTTGCCATTGTGGACCAGCGAGAAAGCCGTCTCGAAGCGTGACAGCGCCAGGCGTTCCAGCATGCGCACGATGTGCTGGTACTCGGTGGACTCGGTGCGCAGAAATTTGCGCCGCGCCGGCACATTGAAGAACAAATCCCGCACCTCGACGCTGGTTCCCGTCGGATGCGAGGCGGGCGCCGCCTGCGTGAGCACACCGTCGCGAGCCTCGACAACCCATGCATGGGCGGCCGTTGCCGAGCGCGACACCAGCGACAATCGCGATACCGCGGCGATGCTCGGCAGCGCCTCGCCGCGAAACCCCAACGTCGCGACGCTTTCCAGATCGTCCAGGGAGGCGATCTTGCTGGTGGCGTGCCGCGCCAGCGCCAGCGCCAACTCTTCGGCTTGAATCCCGATGCCATCGTCGCGCACTCGGACCAAGGCGCAACCGCCGCGTTCGAGCTCTACGTCGATGCGCGTGGCGCGCGCGTCCAGAGCGTTTTCCACCAGCTCCTTGACCACGGACGCCGGCCGCTCGATGACCTCGCCGGCAGCGATTTGATTGATGAGAGCATCGGAAAGGAGCTGAATGGGCAAGCGCGACCTCGTTGGCGCGCATTTTCGCACACTCGAGGATCGCGCGAGGCTAAGGCCTATCGTCCGGAGTCGCCTACGCCGGCCATCACGGTTTGCGGCGCCGCGCCGGTGGCGAGCTGCGCCACGCGCGTACCCGCCGGCGGATTGGCATAGAAATAATCGCGCACCCCCTGATGGATGGCGGCAGCAAGCTTGGCCTGGTGCGGTTGCGCGCGCAGCCGCTGCTCTTCTTGAGGATTCGAAATATAGGCGGTCTCCACCAGCATCGACGGTATATCTGGTGATTTCAGCACCATGAAGCGCGCCTGCTGCACCTGCGGCTTGCGGACTTCGCCGACGCGATTCAATTGGCGCAGCACCCGCTCAGCCGCTACTTGGCTGGCGCTCAGCGAGGCCGACTGCGACAGATCCAGCAGCACCGAAGCCAGTACATCGTCCTTGTCGTCGAGCGACACGCCGCCGATCAAGTCGGATGCGTTCTCGCGCTCAGCCAACCAGCGCGACGCCTCGTCGGTCGCGCCGCGCTGCGACAGGATGTACACCGAAGAGCCGTCGACGCGCCGGTCACGAATCGAATCGGCATGAACCGAGACGAACAAATCCGCGGCTTGCGCGCGGGCGCGCCGCATCCGATCGCGCAGCGGCACGAAGTAGTCGCCATTGCGCGTGAGGACAGCCTTCATGCCCGGCTCCGCATTGATCTTGAGCGCGAGTTCGCGCGCGATGGCGAGCACCACGTCTTTCTCGCGCGTGCCGTTCTTGCCGATGGCGCCGGGATCTTCACCGCCATGACCGGCATCGATGGCAATGACGAGATCGCGCGCATCGGGCCGCGCATGCTCGACTTTCACCGGCGTGGCGACGCCTTGATTCGAGCCAAAGTCGATGACCAATCGATAGCCGTAGCGGTTATTGGGCGCCGCCAGAAAACTCTTCGCCTGGATGGGCCGCGTCAGATCGAGCACGATCCGCAGTTCGCCCGCAGAGCGCTGCGCCATGCGCACCTGTTTCACGGCCCCGGTGCCGGCCTGCGCCGCGCGCACACCGCGACCCAGCCGCGCCCCCGCAACGTCCAGCACAACGCGGTCGGGATTCTTCAAGACCTGCAAGCTGTGCTGGGCACTGCCCGACAGGTCCAGTACCACCCGCGTACTATCCGGGCTCGCCCACAGCCGCACGGCGCGCACTTCCACGGCATGCGCCGGCAGCCATAGCGCCGCCGACAACAGCGCGGCCCAAGCCAACTGCGGGACAAACGATCTCATAAGACATTAAGTTAACGCCTTAGCAGAGGGTTTTTCAAGTTAAATTAGAGACATAGGCACTTAAGCTAGTGTCACGTCCCAGGTTCTTCAGCCACTCGGCGCCCGTCAAGGTGTTGGCCTGCAGCCGTGCTCGGCGCCTGTCGCCGGCATACAGCAGGGTCAAATCCAGATCGGCAGCGGGCAGGTGGCCGCCGCCGCGCTCCGGCCATTCCACCAATAACAGGCAGCCCGGCCCCACCGAATCCCGCAATCCCAACTCGTCCACTTCAGTCAGGGATTGCAGGCGATACAGGTCCACATGCACGCAGGTCAGGTGCGGCAAAACATAGGTTTCCACCAGGGTGTACGTCGGGCTGCGCACCAGGCCCATCACCCCGAGGGTTCGTAGCAAACTGCGCACGCAGGTGGTCTTGCCCGCGCCCAGCTCACCTTGCAGGTAAACGACCGCCCCATTGCCGACGCTCGGCAATGCCCGTGCCAGCGCCGCTCCCAGCATTTCGGTGCAGCTGCTGTCGGCTAGGTCAAATTCCACGGCGGGTGTAGACATACGTATCCAGTCGCAGCGGTTGGCGGCGCTTTTTAGACATTATACGGACCGTCCACGTAGCCTTACGCCCATGAACCTTGACGACTCCCCCGCCCCTCCCTTGGACCCCCAATCCCTGTTGACCGACTTACGGCGCTGGAGCAAGGAATTGGGCTTTGCGCGCCTGGGCGTGGCGAACCTCGATCTGGCGCGCGACGAGGCGCATTTTCTCGATTGGCTGAACGCGGGCTTCAACGGCGAGATGGCCTATATGGCGCGCCACGGAGTAAAACGCAGCCGGCCGGCAGAATTGCTGCCGGGAACGGTCAGCTGCGTCAGCGTGCGTATGGATTACTGGCCGCAGGACGCGACCGATGCGGCAGCCACGCTGGCCGACCCCAGCGTCGCCTATGTGTCTCGCTACGCCCTCGGCCGCGACTATCACAAGCTCATGCGCGCGCGCCTACAGAAGCTCTGCGAGCGCATTCAAGACGCGGTGGGGCCCTTCGGCCACCGCGTGTTCACCGACAGCGCGCCGGTCTTGGAGAAGGCCCTGGCGCGCAACGCCGGACTCGGTTGGATCGGCAAGCACACCAACTTGATCGACCGCGACGCCGGGTCGTACTTTTTCCTTGGGGAAATCTACATGGACCTGGAATTGCCTGCAGAGCAGTCCAGCAGCGCGCATTGCGGCAGTTGCAGCGCCTGCCTGCCGGCCTGCCCCACCGGCGCCATCGTTGCCCCCTACCGGCTCGACGCCAGACGCTGCATTTCGTATCTCACCATCGAACTGGCCGGAACCATCCCGGTCGAGTTTCGTCGTGCCATCGGCAACCGCATCTACGGCTGCGATGACTGCCAGCTGGTTTGCCCATGGAACAAGTTCGCGCGGCCCACCGCCGAGAAGGACTTCGCGGTGCGTCACGGCTTGGATCACTCGCAGCTGGTCGCGCTATTTTCCTGGAGCGAGGCGCAATTCTTGGCACGTACCGCCGGCAGCGCCATCCGCCGCATCGGCTACGAGCGCTGGCTGCGGAACATTGCGGTGGCCTTAGGCAACGCGCCCACCTCCGCCACGCTCATCGATGCGCTGCTCAGCCGCAGCCAGCACCCTTCGGCCGTGGTGCGGGAGCATGTGCAGTGGGCGCTGGCTCAGCACTCAGTGTCGGTCGATGAGACGCACGCATAGGTTGTCGGTCAGGCGCACGGCATTCAAACGCACCGCCGCCAGAATCACCAGATCGCGAGTTGCCGCACGCACCGGCGCCACCGAGCTGAGGCGCCTCGGTCAGCCCGCGGGCAACAAACTGCTGCCGACCGGATTGAAGAAATGACGGCCGCGGCGGGTCTTGCTGATTTCGGCGAACAGCTGCTGATAATCGCTGTCGTTGTTCACCGGATCGATGGCCGCGGAATTGACGATCAGCAGCGGCGAGGCGTCGTAGCTGTGGAAGAAGCGCGCGTATGCCTGGGTGAGCTTATCGAGATAGCCGCGTTCGATGTGCTGCTCATAGCGGATGCCACGCTTGGCGATGCGATCCATCAGCACATCCACCGGCGCCTGCAAGTACACCACCAGGTCCGGCTTCGGGGCATCCACGACCACTCTTTCGTAGACTCGTTCGTACAGTGCGTACTCGGCATCGTCGAGGGTCACGCGCGCGAACAGCCGATCTTTTTCCAGCAGATAATCCGCGACGCGCACCGCGCCGAACAAATCCTCCTGCCGGACGTCTTCCAATTGCCGAAAGCGCTGAAACAAAAAGAACAGCTGCGTCTGAAATGCCGCCGCGCGCGGATTCTTGTAGAAGCGCTCGAGAAAGGGATTCTGATCCGCCTGTTCCAAGATCAGTTGACCGCCCAGCGACTGGCTCAAACGGCGCGCGAGACTGGTCTTACCGACACCAATCGGACCCTCAACCACAATGAATCGGTGCGGATTTGTGCTCGGCATTGCAGACTCGTATTAATCCAGGATCGAAATTCCGTCATCGCCGGCACTGCGCAGCATCTCCGACACAGTGCCGTGTCCCGGAATGGCAAGCGCAGGCGCGATATCCGCCAAAGGATACAGGACGAAGTTGCGGGTCGACACTCCGGGGTGCGGCACCGTCAAGCCGGGTTCGTCGATGGCCTCGCCCAACATCCAGACGAGGTCCAAATCAATCACGCGCGGCCCCCAGCGCTCCTGACGATTTCGCCCCATCGCCTGCTCCGTGCGCAGCAGGCCCTCGAGCAGTTCTCGTGCCCCCAACTGAGTCAAGAGACCCGCCACCGCGTTCACGAAATAGGGCTGATCCTGCGGGCCCATGGGTCGGGTTCTGTAGAGGCGCGAGCGCAGCACAGAACGTGTCGTGGGCAGCACCGCCAAACGTTCGAAGGCCTCCAGCACGCGGGCCTGCGGCTCATTGAGATTGCTGCCGATCGCCACATAGGCGGGGCGCCACAGTGCGCTCATGGCCGGCCGCGCCTCTAGGTGCGCGCCGCTCCGCCGCGTCGGCGGCGGCGACGGCGACGGCCGGGAACCGCGGCGCCGGTACCCTCCGTGAGCGGCTCCGCCGGACGTGCTTGCACCAGAGCCACGCGTTCTTCCTGCGGCAGCACCTGAATGTCCGTCCACCATTGCGCCAGCTCCGGGTCGGCGACCCCGACTTGCGCACGCAGCAGCAGGAAATCGTAGGCTGCGCGAAAGCGCGGGTGCTGCAGGATACTCAAGGATTTGACGCCGCTGCGGCGATTGAAGCGTGGCTGCAGCATCAGCAATTCGCGCATGGGTATGCCGAAGCGCCGCGGAATCGCCACGCGCGACTGCTGCGCACGCAGCACCGTGTCGCACGCCTGCATGAGCTGGGACAGATCCGGCGCCGGGCCCGCCTGCCGTTCATTGAGCTCGCGCAGCACCGCGCTCCACAGCAATACCGCGAACAAAAAGGTCGGCGTGACCGCCTTGTCAGCCGCGATACGCTCGTCCGTGTTCATCAGCCCGCGTTGCAGCATCTCCTGCGCATAGGCGTAGGGCGGCAGTGCGAATGCCGCGGCAGACAGCGGAAACAAATGTGCGAACAAGCCGTACTTCTGCAGCAGCCGGTACGCCTTCACGCCGAATCCGGAAAGGAATAATTTCAGGCACTCATCGAACAAGCGCGCCGGCGGCACGCCATCCAGCAAGTAAGCGAGCTTGGCCAAGGGCGCCTCGGTCGCAGGCTCGATCGAGAAATCCAGCTTGGCCGCGAAGCGCACCGCGCGCAGCATGCGCACCGGATCTTCGCGGTAGCGCGTTTCCGGGTCGCCGATCAGCTTCAGGCGGCGCGCCTGCACATCCCGGACGCCGTCGACGAAATCCCAAATCGAGAAATCCTCGATGTTGTAGTACAGGCCGTTCGCCGCGAAATCGCGGCGCCACACGTCTTCTTCGATGGTGCCGTAAATATTGTCGCGCAGGATGCGACCCCGCTGATCGAAGGCACGGTGCTCGGAGTCATAAGTAGGCGCCGGCTCGGCTTTGGCGCCCTCGGCGCCGTCACCCTCGGACTCAGGGTCAGCCTCTTCCGTGTCTTCGCGTTCCGGCGCCGCCGTTGCGCGAAAAGTCGCCACTTCTATAATTTCATTGCCGAAATGCACATGCGCCAGGCGAAAGCGCCGGCCAATGAGGCGGCAATTGCGAAACAGGCGCCTGACCTCTTCCGGCAGGGCATTGGTCGCCACGTCGAAGTCCTTCGGCGTGATACCCAACAGCAAGTCGCGCACCGCCCCACCGACCAAAAACCCTTGATATCCCGCCTCTTTGAGGCGGTAAAGCACCTTCAAAGCATTCGGCGAGATAGCCGCCCGCGAGATCGAATGCTCGGAGCGAGGGATGATTATCGGAGGAAATGGCGTTGACGAGGCGTTCAAAAAGGGGTGTTCCGCTTGAGTCCAAAAAATTGGCCCGTATACTACCAGCCCTCTTGGGTCCTAGCGCCCAGAACCGCAAACACCGCTCCCTTCGTCTAGTGGCCCAGGACATTGCCCTCTCAAGGCAAGTACACGAGTTCGAATCTCGTAGGGAGCGCCATTAAATCAATGGCTTGCGATACGTCGGGTTTCTAGAAGTGAAATCCACGTGAAAAGTTGCGACAGAGAGTGAGCATCATGGAAAGATTCTCGGATCGAGTCGGCCAGACAGTCCGCCCGTCACTTGCCAGAGACGGCATGTCCCACGAATTGCGGGTCTCGCTCTGGAACGTATTCCAGCCCGCGCTGTTTCACACTCGATCCAACCAGTACGTTCCGCGCGAGGGTTTGACGCCTGTTTATCGCTTCCTTCATTGGCCCACTAGCTCGCTCTCACATTACGACCAGCACGAGATAGAAAAGCTAGAAAACTGGTTCTTCTCCCGCGACCGTGAGTGGTATGAGATCTACAACTTCATCGAGTTCGTGAGCCAAATGGGCGACGGTCGAAACGTCGAATGGTACTCCGACCGATTCAACCCCATCCTCTAAGCGGAGGGTTCATGCTATCGCTTTGTAGGCGGCGTGCTCACGCAAATCACGGACCAGTTAGAGATAAACGAGGTATCCGAGGCCCAAGCGCAGTCCGACCGCTTTTCGGGAGCACGCCAACACATCGCGTCAGCGTTACAGTTGTTTGGGTTACGACCCGAGCCCGATTACCGAAACGCTATCAAAGAGGCAATCTCTGCGGTCGAAAGTACCGTTAAAGTGTTGACGGCAGAGAATCACCTAACACTTACGGCCGCACTGCGGGAATTCGTGCGGACAAGGCCAATCCACGGCGCGCTCGTCAGCGGTCTTGATTCACTATACGGCTACACTTCCAACGAGCACGGCGTACGCCATGCCCTATTGGATGCAGATGCTAACGTGGGGTTCGCCGAGGCAAAATTTATGATCGTCGCCTGTGCGGCGTTCATGAATTTCCTAATCCTCAGGGCTGCCTAGCCCCGCTAAAGCGCGCCAAGGAACGCAGGGCGCGGCGTGTGACGGCGTTGCGCTTTTTCTCTTGCCGGCGCTAGTAGAATCTCGCTCATTACATGGATGTTCAAAACAAAATAGCAGGGCTTATTCAGTGGGAGGACCACGCTCCGCGTGCGGGCGCGTCTTACAGCCTTAAGCATTTGCACCCTTTCGTGCTGCCGCACGAAATGGCGGCCCTTAACAAGTATCCCGCGGCCAGCGTGAATATATATGTGGCATTCAGCCTTCATACATTCACGCACAGAATTATGGGCGATGATCTGCCCGAAGATGACTATTCCGACAACCGCGAAACTCGGTGCTTCTGCCATGAGCGCTACAAACACTCGCACCGACTGCCCACCATCGTCCGCGAGATACCCACGGGCCGAGAATTATTTTTCGCGCGCGCACTCTCAGGCATCGCGAACTATGCAACGTTCGACATCGGTGATGGCACAACGTATGCCGTGTATTTCGACTTGATGCGATATAAGGCCCGTGGTCCGAACACCGTGCTACTGATGGTTGAATCAGCATATGTGCGCGAACCGGGGAAGCCGGACACAACAGAGGGGCGGATCAGTTTCAACGCGCTGCTAGGCCACGCTCTACGTGGCACCAGACCCAAGCCACCGCCGCGGGCACGCTAGAAAAGCAAAAGCCCCATTTTTTAGGTGGGGCTTTCGTCAGTCCGGTTCCGCTTACCCTGCACCGGGCAGGACCTCTTGCGAGGCGGGCGAGTACCGCGCCGGCTTTTGTACTCTTGGCAGCAAATGCTACACCCCCTGACAGCAGCGTCAAGGTGCAGTGCAACGATCATGAAATGACTCTCTTTCCAGCCGCGTGGGGTGTCTTTCAAAGCGCTTGCGGTGGCGCTTCGTTTAACATATAAACCCTTGAATTACAAGGATTTGCACAATATTCGCCAAGCGTGTCAGGTGTCGCATTCAGGCTAGTGCGGCAGCGGTCTGACACGGCTGTTACGTGGCCAACACGCGCCGCAACTTCGGATAATAGCCAGTGAGTTAAACCAAATCGGCGCAGCCCCCGGGGGCTGCCACGCACGTCAATTGACCACCGCTGTTGTGTTTCCAGCGCTGGCAACTGTTGGTCTGACAGCACTGAGCAACACTCCGCGCCGCGCATTGTCCGTTGCACTGTCGAACGCAGCTACCAGCGCGGCAAGCAGTGCGTCGCACGCGGCCGTGGTCGTCTCCCGATACGTTAGCGTTGCACTTAGCTCCTGGCGCACTGTGGGGAGCGAGGCGGCTATCAACGCGGCGCGATGCGCATCGTCGGCCGCAGCGTCCAAGGCGGCCTCAGGTACTCAAAGTGTGATGAAGATTCTCAATTGTCGCGCGGCAACGGCGACAGCAATCACATCGATTTAACGCCAGCGGGTCAATATTAGTCAGCCAAGTCAGCTAGTCGATCGCGCCCATTTCGCCAGGGAGGCACAAGCATATGAATAGTTCTATTCGGCCGTGGCTACTTGCCGTCACGTTGTTGGCCGCCGGTTGCTCCACAACCTCGGGCGTCATGGTGAATCATAATATTCAGCACGCGGACTACCGATCAGTTTATGTGGTTGTGCACGGCTCTAACTCGTCCGACATGGACGCGAACTTGCAAAGAGAATTTTTTCGACACGGATTCTCAGTCACTGTAGGTCCCGAGGGCGGCTCCACGTCTGGAGCTCAATTAGTTGCGCGGTACGCCGACGATTGGAAATGGGATATTGCGATGTACCTGCATACCTTCGACGTTATGGTCTACGACTCACAATCCAATGTCATGGTTGCGAGCGGAAGTTGGAAGAACTCTACTTTTCACGGGTTCTATAGTTCCGAGAAAGTTGTCGCCAAAGTCGTAGATCAAACACTCGCAAAAATAGCAACGCCATAGCGCCATCGCATCGGAATTAGGGTTTCTAAATGAATGGGGTATCGCATGTCTTATATTCAACAGAGTCTGATCAAGGGCGAGCAAATAGTCCTCCAAGCTAGAGTTAGCTGGTGGTCGCAATTGCCACTGCTGATCCTTGGGTTTCTATTTCTGCCGGTGGTGGGATTTGGTTTGCTCCTATGGGGGATCGCCCTAGCCCGATACTTCACGACCGAGATGGCAATTACAAACAAGCGCGTCATCGCGAAGTTTGGGTTTGTCAGTCGTCGGACGGTCGAGATCAACTTACAACGGATCGAGAGCATCCAAGTGCACCAGAGCCTGGTAGGTCGGCTCTTCAACTTTGGCTCGATCATCGTGTCTGGTGCTGGGAATCCGCAGGCCCCAATACCTGGAATTTCCGATCCGCTCGGATTTAGACGTTCCTTTTCCGAGTCGCAGGAGACATTCGCGAAGGGGTCGCCGGTTGCCGCGTGATCTGATGGACCGTGATCGAGAAAGGGCGCCCAGAGGCAACGGCCCACTATGTGAAAAAGTCAGAGGGCCCAGAACGCTAGCTACCGTCGAGCGCCCCGACTCTGAGCCAGCGTTTCGCGAATCCCCCTCATCCAAAACACCATTTCGCAAACGACCCCGGTCAGGCACAAGCTGGCACCGATGCCGGTCCGCATGGCTTACGTACCGCTGAAACCTACTACATAGAAACTCACCGCGACTAGAAGCAACAACAAGCTCACTGCATGGTATTTCATCGGACTCACGCTCCTTATTGAGCAGAAACTTTACTCCAACTACTCCAGCAGCGGATCCCCCTTCGGCAATTGATGGGCATGCCAGCTCGCAAGCCGATGACGAATCGTCTTCTCACTAACCTGATCTTCGGGCATGGGTGCGATGATCTTGTCGTGTACGAGTAACCGATACACGTACAACGCCTTGTTGGCGGCGGAGTCCGTGGCCTCGAACTCGACGGCACCGCGGCCTTCCGCGTATTTCACTCCCGCCAGCAAGGCGGCCTTGAACAACTCACCCTCGTGTTTTAATTTTTTCATTCGCCTTTTTTCTTGATACGTTAATGCTGCGCCGGACGCGATCCCGCATTCGATGAGAATTTCACGACGCGCGCCTTGCACGCGAGTGCCACGTCCCGATGCCCGGATAGCGAGGCCAATTCAGTGGCCGATAGCAAACCCAGTGCCGTCGCCAGCCGGAGCGCCTGATCGGTGTCAGCGGCCGGGTAATTGCGGCCGTTGCCGGTTGGATCGCCGAGGCGTCGCGTGGGCTCGGCACCGGCGTTCGTTGAATCGCTGAAGATGGCCCACGACGAGGTTCGTAATTTGGACAGTACGCCGCGGGAGTGTCCTAGGACGCGTTCGACGTCGTCGACCAAATCTCGGAACGGTTTGCCACGCAGTCCCGCCAGTTCGAATGCCTCCAATTCCATCTCGTTGGCACAACGCGCCAGCCAAACGCCGCGCACAAATGCGTCGAACATGCTGCGCACCAACGCATACGCCGATCCCCACAACCCGCGCTCGGCAAGAGCGCAAATCCCGGCTTGATGTTCGATGGCCAGCTCGAGACAGCCCAACGCCATTCGTGCGCGGCGGTCCGCCGGCAAGGGCATGCCGCTGGTCTGCTCAGATATCCAGGCCACAACGCTTTTCAACTCTTCTTGAACTTCATTCATGGCGTGCTCCGTTCAAGTATCTAAGGTGGCGTCACCGACGCTGCAGTCACTCCCCAACCATATCCCACGATTCGCCAGCGGTCGGCCTCTTGTTCGAGCACGAAAGACCAGGCCCCCTGCTCCTCGAAATGTCTGCCATGTGTCTGGCCGGTCCACGTCGTCGGCAACGAGAATATAGACACGCTTGCCGGTTTGACTGAAATCGTGAGCGGCAGCGAATGTCGCGTTCAGGTCCTTGAGATCATCTGCGGCGGCATGGGTTCTAAACCCCGCTGCCCAGTTGGCGGCCGCTTGCAAACCGCAGAACAGATAGGGTGCGAAATTCTCGATGATGCACACTCCGCGGCGCAGTGTGCTCATGAAACTCACCAGGCCATGCACGGGCTCCATCATGGCGGCGCTGGGCTGCTCCTGCGCCTGAGAGGCGCTCGCCAAAACGCCCCCCATTAATGCCAACGCGACCCGCATCGCCGGCACGCGCCGCATTTGCCGAATCGTCCTCGAATCATTCAGGTGCACGAAAGCTCCGATGTGCCATGGCGAGTCCGCGTTGCCAACACTGTAAGGCACAGGCCCGCGCTTGCAAAGTCGGTGGCAGCGCAGCATGCCCAAAGCTGTCTCACATACGCGACGTTCATCCGTGTCAACGCTCGCCGCGATGAACCGTTGGTCCCTGCAACACAAACGCAGAGTCGCTTTTGCCCGATAAGTGGCAGGGAATATTTCGTCAAACGAGGAGACATCCATCATGGACCCGCATACATTTCGATTGCTGTCAGTCAGCGTAGCCGCAACATTGCTTGCCGCCTGCGGCGGCGGAGGCTCGAGCGGCAGCGCGCCGCTGTCGTCGGCGCCGAGTGCTCAAAACGGCAACGTTTCCATGCTCATCAGCGATGCGTCCAGCGAAGACTGGGCGACCATCGGTGTGAAAGTCCTGTCCATCGCACTGGTGCCCCAGGGCGGCGGCAGTAATGTCACCGTGTATACCGCGCCGTCGACAGTGCCCATGGTGAACCTGGCAGAACTGGATCAGATCGCCGAAATACTCGGCAACAGCAGCGTGCCGGTGGGGACCTATACCGCCGCCGTGCTCACGCTCAGCGCCAACAGCGGCGATGTACTATTGACGGTAGCGGCCAATCCAGAGACTGGTTTTGCGGAAGCGGCCGGCACCACCATCCCCAGCGATCGGATTCAGGTGCAGCATGCTCAAGGCACGGCGCCGAATCTCACGGTGCCGGTCAACGTAGACTTTGTTTCGCCGTTGGTAGTGAGCGCCGGGCAAAACAATGCGCTGGATCTGGAGTTTGACCTGGGACACCCCGCATTCCTAGTGGGCCACGTTCCTCCCGGAGTGGGAAACACTTTGTGGGCGGTCAATTTCAACGGACCGCTGCGTCACCACCCGCTGCGTGATCTGCCCCGCCTGGTGTTGCGTCATCTGTATGGCGATGTGGCGTCCGTTGCTGCGGACAATAGCGCCATCACGGTCACCAAGGAGTTCCCGACAGTCCCCGTAGTGAGTCCGGAGACGGCCATTGCCACCACCCAGTCGCTGCAAATCCTGGCCGACTCTGCCAACGGCACGATTTTTTACGACGTCGATGCCAAGACGCGCACCGTCATCAAAGATTTCTCCGCGGAGAGCACTCTGACGGGCAAGTCGGTGCGTATTGCGGCGCGTTACCAAGAGGATGGCACGCTGGTCGCGACGCGCATCTGGGCCAGCAGTCAGTTCAACAATGTCTGGTTGAGTCCAGAGGGTCATGTGCTACACGTCGATACGACCAACAATATCGTGACCGTGGCCAACGAATCGGGACGCGGCGTCGACCTGACTATCGATGCCAACACTCAGTTCTTCTTTCGTGAGCCACAAAATCCGTCCGCCGACGCCACGTCCATCGCCACTGGCACGGCGTTCCTTACCAATCACGATTTGGTGCGCGGCTTCAAAGTTCACGCCAGCGTGTTGGACCCCTTGGCGGTTCCCTTAGTCGCGCAAAGCATCGACATCGAGACGGCTGTTTACACCGGCAAGATATCGGCGCCCGATACCACCGGGTTCACCTTGACCCGTATCTTCGGCATGGCGCAGGACGACTACGTCTACACACTCAGCTATATCGCCGACGCCACTGCGAATGGAATGGACGCCGGCGGCAATGCGATCACTGGATTCAAGTGGTGGAACTTCGCCTATCCGACCCAGGTGACCAGCGGTGCCGACGCCATCGCCAGTTTCGTCTCTGCCACCGACGGCAGCGTGAACTTGGGCGGTTCCATGGGAACTGTGCCCTCGCGAGGCGCCAGTTTCGTGACTTGGAATGATCCGGCCAATCCCAACGGTTGGGCCGCCAGGGCCACCATACTAACCCCCTCGACGCTGCCGCTCGGACTGGTTGCCACCGGCTTGGCGAACGACGCGTTCACCATGACGGTCATTGGCGGCACGACCGCAGCAACAGTCGACGTCAGTGCCGCCGCGGGTTCAGCGACTCTGGTCTATCAAGTGGATTGCACCGGCGGCATCGTGACCGTCAGCCCCATCGACATCACCACCAGCAGCGGTCTTGCGGCCCTCACGTCGGGACTGAGTGTAGGCGCACCGGTCAAGGTGTACGGCGTGCCGCAGGCTAACGGGACGCTGAAGGCCTATGTGTTGACCTACTTCACCGGGCAAGCGCCGGCGCAATAACTCGAGCGGCATGCAGTTACGCGCCGTGCGGCCTTGCGGGGCCGCACGGCCCAGTCAATCGCGCAGCCGGCAAGTCCGCCAGAGACGGTAATATTTTTTCGGTCAGCAGTTTATCCGTCACCGAGACCATCGACCGCGTGCACGCCGACCCCGTATCGATAGACGTTTTGACCGCCGCGATAGCCGGTCACGGTCAACGACGCAGCCGCCACGGTCAGTATCACCAGGAAAATCCACGACGGCCGCGATGCCTGTGCGGTACCGGCACCGCGCCACACCGACAACAGCACCAGCATCAACGTGGAGAAAATAGCCCACTTCAAGTGCACAGATATGGCGAGATGCGCGGCGGGGCTGACATGCAAATCGAGCACTGCAGCGAGTCCTGTGGCGAGCGCAAACAAAGCAGCGACGCTGCCCAAACATAGATTCCAAGTGCCAACGATGCTCAGGGTCGCCGCATGGCGCGTGCGGCTCCACAGCGCCGCCGCCCAAAACAGCAGGGTGGCCGTGATAACCAGAGCCAGAGGGAAATGCACCAGCATCGGATGCCATCCTGGAGCGCCGCTCATCGTGGCCTCACGGTGCAGCTGGCTTCGAGCGCGTGGCGCATTTAGAGCGGACCCCGGTAAGGGTCCTGGTACGGCACATCGTTCGGGTGGCCGTGCGCGGTCAACTCTGACAGCAACTCCAGATAGCGCGCTTGGTAGGTGCGCATGGCGTAGCGTGATTCCACGTGCGCACGTCCGCCGGCGCCGAAACGAGCGCGCAGTTCAGGGGATAGAATCAGCGCTTCCAAACTGCGCCCCCACTCCTCGGCGGTGCGCGCGTGGAAGCCGTTGTAGCCGTCGATGACCGCCTCGACATTAGCGCCTACCGGCGAGGCTACGCAGGGCAAGGCGGCCGCCATGTATTGCAACAGCTTGAAGGCGCACTTGCCGCGCGCCCAGG
>JANYIY010000167.1 GCA_025358615.1 Gammaproteobacteria bacterium
GCATTGCCGATCGCGTTATTCAACTGTGCCGTAGCCGTCGAGGTGTTGGCGCCCGGCTGCAGCGCGTTGACCAGATTCTGCACGGTCGTAAACAGGCTTTGGTTGGTGCTCGGCGCCACCGTAAATGAATCATTGGTGGCAGGCTGGCCGTTCAGCGTTACCTGAATGCCGGCGAAGGATATCGTGCCGCCATTCGTGTAGGGGCCGGTGCTGATCAGCGCATTGGCCGAATCACGCACCTCGTACGTGCCGGGCGCCGTAAAGTTGATCGAGTAGATTCCGTTGCCGGCGCCATAGACGCTGGCGTCGGACACCGTGGTCGCGCCCAATACACCGGTTCCGGTGTTGGTCGACGGCGCCGAGGCGGCAAAGGTCCCGTTACCGGTCTTTATCCGGCCGAACACCGTATTGCCGTTGTCGCCGTCGGCGACGGTCTGCCCTGCGGCGATTTGAACTTGCCGCTGGCCCTGGTCCCCATTATAGGTGGCGCCCGTGGCGCTCAAGCTAAAGGGTTGAGTTTGAGTCGAGAATCCGCCGAACAGATATTCGCCGTTTCCGTCCTGGGTATTGGCAAGCGCCAGCAGGCTGTTTTGGATCTGCGTCGCCTGCGATGCGATCGCGGTTCGGTCCTGGCTGGACAAGGTCGAGTTGTTCGCCTGCAGCGCCAGATCTCGCAGACTCTGCAGCTGTGTCTGCACCTGCGAAAGGGCGCTGTCCTCGGTGCTCAATCGAGTCTCGGCGCTGTGGGCGTTCGTATCGTGCTGCTGGCTTTGCGCCAAGCTCTGATTGTAGTTGTTCACGGCGCCTGCGGCCGTCGGGTCCTGCGAGGCGGTGGTAAAGGCCTTGTTGCTGGAAATCTGATTTTGCGTCTGCGAGAGATTGGATTCCAGAGTCGCTATCGCGGACAGGAACTGCGTCTGATTGAGATTTTGTGTTACGCGCATTTATGGCTCCTATTTGTTCACTGCGTTGATCAACGAGGTGAACAGGCTGTTGCCGATGACCAAGGCCTGCGCTGCGGCCTGATAGGCTTGTTGCCACTGCAGCAGTTTGGCTGCTTCCTCATCGAGATTGACGCCGCTGATCGACTGCACGCTCGACAGCGCCTGACCGTTCACCGCGGCTTGCGCGGTGTGGGCGGTGTTGATTTGTTGCGCCTGGCTGCCGAGGCCGGTAACGAGTGCGCTCACCGCGCCCGTGACGCTGACGGTGCCGTTGGCGAGAACGTTCACGGCTTGCTGGGCGGCGCTCGCCAAGGCGTTGCGGTTGTCGCCGGTGCCGCCCGCATTGCTCTTCACCGTGAAAACGTCGCCGTTGGCGGGAGCGCCGCTGATCTGCACCTCCCAGCCGTTGAAATTGATGTTACCGCCGTTGGTATAGCTTTGATTCGCCCCGCCGTTGATCGAGTACGTGGTCGCGCTGGTGAACGCGATGCTCACGGGAGTCAGCAAATTGGGGTTGGTCGGGTCGAGAGTGGTACCGCTGCTGATGATGCCATTGCCGCTGTTGCTGTTCGATGCCGAGGCCTGTACGGCACCGGCGGCAGCGATTTTCGAAGGATCGGCCAAGACGACTTTGAGCGATGACGCCGCCGTCGCGGTGGGTTGGATCAAAAATTGATCGCCCGCGGCCGGCGTTCCCGACAGCACTATCGATAGGCCGTCCGCGGTAAGCGGGTTGCCCGCCGTACCATTGCCGGTGAACGTCACGCTGCTGCCGTCGCCGGCATGGGTCAACGCATAGGCGCCCCCGTTGTAGGACAGCAAGTAGTCGTTTGACGTCAGCGCGCCGAGACCGGTCACCGTGACGCTCGCGGTCGTCGCATCGGCATTCCTCGAGGAACTCACCGCCTGCGGCGTGCCCACCGAGAAAATCGCGGACCCGAACCGTCCGCTCAAATCCAGGCCCTGCGCCTGCTGCGAGTTGACCGTCTGGCTCAAGGCGGTGGCAACTTGCCCCAATTGATTCAAGGCTGGGTTGATCACTTGCGCGCGCCCCGCCAGAAGTCCGCCCAGGTCACCCGACGTGAGGCTGCTGCTGATGACGTTGCCGTTGAGCGCTGCGCTGGAAATTTCCAATTGCGACGCATTGAATTGATTGGGGACGGTCGTCAGCGCGGTGGTTTGGCCCTGCAGCACCAAGGCCTGGCCGTTGCCGATAAAAACGTTCAGCGCGCCGTTGCTATCCGTCGTGGTCGAGATGCCGACCAATTGCGACAGATTTGAAACCAGTTGATCCCGCTGATCGATCAGTTCGTTGGGCGGCTGCCCGCCATCTTGCGCCGTGCCCACCACGATCTGCTTATTCAACGTCGTGATTGCCGAGGCGATGGAATTGATTTGCGTCACGTCCGACGTGATGCGCGCGTTTACGTCGGTATTCAAGTTGTTGAGTTCGGAACTGGCATTCTGAAAACTGCTGGCCACGCTCTGCGCTTTGCCCAGCAAGGCTTGGCGCGACGCGGTCGACGTCGGCGCGTTGGCCACATCGGAAAAACCGCTGTAGAAGCTCTGCAGGGAAGTGCTCAAGCCGCCGATGGTGGTCCCGAACAGATTGTCGATCTGCGTCGTGTAACTCTGCAGCGCCGTTAATTGACCTAGGTTACTTTGCGAAGTGTTCAGCTGATTTGCAGCCGCCTGACTATACGAGCGGCTGATGCCGGAGACGACCACGCCGCTGCCGATGCTGACGGTGCCATTCGACTGAGGCACGCCTGCGGTGAGGTTGACTCTTTCCCTGTCGTAACCCGGCGTGCTTGCGTTGGCTATATTGTTGCTGGTCACCGAAATCGCGGTTTGAAACGCCTGCAACGCCGAAATACTGATTCCAAACAGGTCTGACAAAATTCTTCTCCGGGCTCAAACGAATCTTTCGATTCCCGCGATATCGGCGGCAAACGCCGTTTCTATAATGCTGCGGTGCGGGGGGTCAGTGCCGCTTGCAACATGCCGCTGCTCAGGATCTGGTTTAACTTATTGGCGTATTCGGGATCGGTGGCATAGCCCGATTTAGCGATGCTCTGGATATACGCATGAGCGTCGCCGCCGGCCGCGATGGCATCCCGGTAGCGTGGGGAATTCCTCAGCAGATTGGCGAAATCGCCGACGCTTTCCTCGATTGACCCGTAGGCGCGAAACGTGGTGCGCCGCGGCGTTGCCACGCCGTTGCTGAATTCGACGCTGTCCGCGGTCGCGCGCGCACCCGTCCACTGCTCGCCGGCTTTGATACCGAAGAGATTGAGGCTCGAGGAGCCGTCGGCGGTGCGCGGCATGCGCTGGCCCCACCCGGTCTCCAGCGCCGCCTGCGCAAGCATCCCCAGCGGATTGACGCCCAAGGCGACGGCGGCGCGGCGAATCGTCGGCATCACGTGGTTTACGAATTCGGCGGGCGTCTGCGCCGTGACCGGCGCGGCTGGAGACACGCCGGCGGTCGGCGCGGCCGGCGCGCTCTTGTCGGATAGCTGTCGCTTCAACAGCCTGCCTATCCCTAAATCCTGGTGCTGGCTGATGGTGAGAGCCACTTGCTTGTCGAACATGTCCTGGTACATGCCCATCTCATTGCTGTCCGGATTATCGCCCGCGCCGGCGTCGCGCATGCTTTTCAGCATCATTTGCAGGAACAACGCCTCGACTTGGGAGGCCACGGCGCTGATCGCCTGCGGCGAAGTCGGATCCTTTTTAAGTGCGGCCAAACCGTTGAGGTCGGTGTAGGTGGTGGCCGCGGAGGTGTCGACCGGCGAGGGCGTCAGCGCAAGAGTTGGCAGCGTGGTATTCATCAGATCACGATGAGTTCGGCCTGCAGAGCGCCGGCTTCCCTGAGTGCTTCAAGGATGGCCACCAGATCGCCGGGTGCGGCCCCGACATCGTTGACGGCGCGCACGATTTGCTCGAGCTCCACGCCGGGCTTGAACAGGAACATTCGATTCGAACCCTGATCCACTTTGATGGTGGAATTGTTGAGCACCACCGTTTGTCCACCCTTGGAAAACGGCGCCGGTTGACTCACCGTCTGCTCCTCTTTGATCGTGACCGACAGAGAACCGTGCGATACGGCCGCAGGGCTCACGATGACATTGCTGCTGATGACGACGGTGCCGGTGCGCGAATTGATGATCACCTTCGCCGAGGCCATGCCCGGGTCAACCTGTAGATTCTCGACCGATGAGAGAAACGACACGCGTTGCGTGATGTCCAGGGGCGCGCGCACCCGCACCGAACCGCCGTCGATGATGGAGGCAGTGTCCTCGCCCATGCCCTTGTTGACGCTCGCCACCAGACGGGTTGCCGTCGTGAAGTCCGGATCCCTGAGGTTGAGCACGATCGAGTCGCCCTGCGACAGCTGCGACGAAACGGCGCGTTCGATGGTCGCACCATTGGGAATGCGCCCCGAGCTCGGCACGTTCACGGTGAGTTTCGATCCGTCCGTGCCTTCCACACCGAAGCCGCTGACGATGAGATTTCCCTGTGCGATCGCGTAGATCTGTCCGTCAAGACCATGCAGAGGGGTGACCAACAGCGAGCCGCCCCGCAGGCTCTTCGCGTTGGCGATGGAGTTGACGGTGATGTCGATGGTTTGCCCGGGCTTGACGAATGCCGGCATGACCGCATGCACCGCCACCGCGGCCACATTCTTCAGCTGCGGCGTGACATTCGCGGGAACCGTGACGCCTAACTGCGCCAACATATTGCGCAATGACTGTACCGTAAAGGGCGCCTGGCTGGTTTGATCGCCGGTGCTGTCGAGACCGACGACCAGCCCGTAACCGACCAATTGATTGGTGCGCACACCCTGGATCTGCGCCAGGTCCTTGATGCGTTCTGCCCGGCTCGGCAACGCCGCAAGCAGCAGCAGCAGAAAAAATCCCGCAGCGGATCTGAGATGCGTCATGTCAGTACGGCGCATAACCGGAGTTGAAGAAGCGTGCCAGCCAACCCATGCGATTCGAGCCCTCGATCACACCTTTGCCTGAATAGCTGATGTGCGCGTCCGCCACTTTGTCCGACGTGACTGTGTTGTCGGTCGCAATGTCGGCGCAGCGCACCACTCCCGACACGCGCACGAACTCCTCGCCTTGGTTGAGCTTCAATGTCTTTTCACCCTGAATGACCAGATTGCCGTTGGGCTGAACGTCCATTACGGTAACCGTCAGGCTGCCCGCCAGGCTGTTGCCCTGCGTACTCGACCCTTGTCCGGCGAAACTATCCGCACCGTTGAGCGTCGTCGTGAGTGGGACGCCGGCCGCGGTAAAGGTCTTGCCGAGAATCGTGGGGCCGGTCATGTTGACTGCCGTTGTCTTGGCCGTCTTGGTCTCGGCATTCTTGCTGGCATTGGTCGATTCGGTCAGGCGGATCGTCAGCACGTCGCCGACGCGGCGCGCCTTGAGATCCGCAAACAATTCCATTTGCTGGCCCGCCTGATAAATGGCGCCGTCCGTGCGCGGCGTGGGCGGCGGCAGCACTCGCGCGACGGCCGGATCCGGCTTGCGCTGCTTCGCCGGCAGCAGACCGCATGCGGGCAGGAGGCTGCAGAATACGGCTGCCAGCAACAGCCCTCGTGAAATTGCTGCGTGTAGTCGCATCATCACAGATTCGTCGTCAGGTACTGCAGCATTTGGTCGGTGGTGCTGATGGCCTTCGAATTCATTTCGTAAGAACGTTGACATTCGATCATGGAGACCAACTCCGTCACGGAATTCACGTTGGAGGTTTCGAGCGCACCCTGCTGCAGCGTGCCGAGCCCATTGGTTCCCGCCGTGCCGACCTGCGGCGATCCGCTGGCCGCGGATTCGACCAGCAAGTTGTTGCCGGTGGGCTGCAGACCCTCTTCGTTGATGAAATCCGCCAGCTGAATCTGGCCGACCTGCGAGCCCTTGGGATTGGCCGCCGAGGTGACCGTGACGACGCCGTCATTGCCGATCGTGACCGATTGAGTGCCCGCGGGAATGTTGATCGCCGGCTGCAAAGGGTATCCCGACGCCGTGACGACATTGCCCTGATTGTCCAAGGAGAAAGCCCCGTCGCGGGTATACGCGATGGTGCCATCCGGCATGGTGATTTGCAGAAAGCCCCGCCCGTTGACCGACATGTCCAAGCTGCCGTTGGTCTGCATGACGCTGCCTTGGGTGTAGTTCTTTTCCGTTGCGACGATGCGCACGCCAGTGCCGAGCGTCAGGCCGGTCGAATACTGCGTATTCTGCGTGCTCTGCGCACCGACCTGCCGGATGTTCTGATACATCAGGTCTTGGAATGCGGCTCGGCCGGCCTTGAACCCCGTCGTATTGGTGTTCGCCAAATTGTTGGAGATCACCGCCATCCGGGTGTTTTGTGCGTCGAGGCCGGTTTTTGCGGCCCATAGTGCAAGATTCATCGGTGATTCCTCGTCATGCCGGCGCCATCAGGCGCTCGGCGCTTTGTTCGTTTTGATCGGTGGAGTTGATACCCTTGACCTGTAATTCGTACAGGCGCTGCAGTTCGATCATGCTGATCAACGACTGCGCCGCGTTCACATTGCTCGATTCCAACATGCCTGAAGTCACGGAAACGGAATCGTCGGGCTTCAACTTCGCGCCCGACTTGAGGCGCAGCAGGCCGTCATCGCCCTTTTGCAGATCCGAGGTTTGGGGGTTCACCAACTTGATTCGGTCGACTTGCGTGACCGCAAACGGCGCAGAGCCCTGCGGAACCACGGACACGGTGCCGTCGCCGCCGACGGTCACTTGGGTCGAAGGCGGTATCACCAGCGGGCCGGATTCGGTCAATACCGCCAATCCGCTGGCGGTCGTCACCGCGCCGGTCGGCGTCACCCGCAAGTCGCCGGCGCGCGTGTACGCTTCCTTGCCGTCGCTGCCGCGAACCGCTATGAAGCCCTTGCCGTTGACGGCAATGTCGAGATCGCGGCCCGTGCTCTGCATGACGCCCATGGAGAAATCGGTACCCGCATCGCCGGCCACGGCGTTCACGCGCGTGGCGTAACCCGGACCGTAGATCGGCTGGCTGGCGAACGCCACGGCGTCCGCACGGAAGCCGACGGTGCTCAAATTCGCGATGTTGTGATTGTTGACCGCCTGCGCTTGCATGATCTGCTTCGCGCCCGTCATCGCTACGTAGAGTCCTCTATCCATGATTAATGGGTGATGTTGATGACAGTCTGCGACAGCTGATTGGCGGTCGTGATGGACTGAGCGTTAGCCTGGAACGCCCGCTGCGCGGTAATCATATTCACCAGCTCTTTCGTCAAGTCGACATTCGAGCTTTCCAGCGCGCCCGATTGAATGTTGCCGAATCCCGCGGAGCCGGCCGTACCCTGCACGACCGTGCCCGACGTGAATGTTTCGGCCCAATTCGTGTCGCCCAGCTGCTTCAAACCCTGCGGATCGGGGAAATTGGCCATTGCCAGTTGTCCCAACTGAGTTGAACGGCCGTTGGTATAGACCGCGGACACGATGCCGCTGGGATCGATCGAGACCGTGCTGAGCGTCCCGGTGGAAAAGCCGTCCTGAATGATGGAAGTGACGCCGAATTGGCCGCCATACTGAGTGGACTGGGCGAAGTTGAAGGTGGTGTTCAATTGGGCCGCGCCGTCGGTGGGGTTGTAGCCGGCGAAGGTCAACAACCCGCTCGCCGGCGGCGTGACCGCGCCGGTGTTGGAGAACGTCAATGTCTGCGGCGCGCCGACCGCGGTTCCCTTGATGGTCATGTGGACCGTCCATTGGTTCGGAGTCGCCGTCTGGGTAAAGTAGAAAGTCGCGGGCGTCGCCGTGCCAAGCGAGTCATACACGGTCGTCGATGTGGACTGGTTGTAGGTGGCCGGATTCGTCGGATCGAACGGCAGCGCCGGCGCCGTTGAATTCGCCGGAAGATTGAGGATGACGTTTCCGGTGGTCGTCGCATTCGGAGCGCTTTGCGCCGTCTGCAAGTTCAGGACGGTCGTCGTGCCGGTGTTGAACGAGCCGTTGCCGGTGGGTGGATAAACCTGCAATGACTGTCCGGTTGCGTTGACTACATTTCCGAGCTTGTCCGGCGAGAATTGCCCGTTGCGGGAATACTTGGTGCCGCTTGCATCCTTTAAGGTAAAAAAGCCGTCACCGCTGATGGCCAAATCCAGGTTCGCGGACGTGGTGGTGATATTGCCCTGCGAGAATTGCTGTGCGGTCGCGTCCACCCGGGCGCCCTCGCCCACCGACGATTGATTGAGGTTGACCGCGCCGGCCGCATAGACGTCGGCGAACTCGGTACGAGAGCTCTTGAAGCCCACCGTATTCGCGTTGGCGATGTTATTCGACACCACGTCCAGATTGGTGCTGGCTGCGGTGAGTCCTGATAAAGCGATGCTAAACGCCGACATTTATTTACTCCTGAATTGATTAATTGGATATCTGCTGGAGGCTGCTGAACGGAACGCTGCCGACCCCGGCCACGTTCAACGTCAAGCCAGTTGATCCCGCTCCCATGCTGACGCTCTCGACGGTGCCGGTGACCGCCGTGGTGGCCACCGTACTGCCCTTGATCTGGCCCGCGTACTGCACACTCAAACTGTAAGTCCCGGCGGGAGCCTGGGTCCCATTCGCAGACTTGCCGTCCCACGAGAAGCTCGCGGCACCGGCCGACTGCGCGCCCAACCCAAGTGTCCGCACGACGTTGCCGCCGTCATCGGTGATGCTGAGCACCAGCGAGGAGGTGGTCTGCGGCACATTGACCGCACCGCTGACGGTTCCGCCGGCCGCTAGTTGTGCCGTAGAGCTGGTGACGAGCGCATGGTGTCCCAGCAACGACGAGGCCTGCAGCGCCTGGCCTGCGGAGAACGAACTCGATAGCGCGCCGAACGAGGTGTTCAGTGACGTGATGCCCTGCACTTCGCTGAGCTGGGCCAACTGCGTGAGAAAGGTGCTGCTGTCGACGGGACTGGTCGGATCCTGGTTCTTCAGCTGTGCCAACATGAGCGTAAGGAAGTTTGTACCTCCCAGCGTGGTGCCACTGACCCCCGCATTCGCAGCCGATCCGGTACCCGTAGAGTTCGTGCCCGTGCCGACGTTCGAGGTGGCGCCGGTGCCGGCCGCACTGCTGGCGGCACCCTGTGTTCCGTTGATTATCATGATGCGTTCCTATTGAGCCCTAGCGCCCCATCGAAATGGTTTTGAGCAGCAAATCGCGTGCGGTGTTGATCGCCTCGACGTTGGTGGCGAACGAGCGATTGGCCGAAATCATGTTGGTCATTTCTTCGATCGAATTCACATTCGACGTGAATACGTAGCCGTCTTTATTGGCGAGCGGATTGTCGGGCTGGTAGCGCATCAGCGGCGGCGCCGTGCTCTCCACCACGCCGAGGACGCGGACCCCGGTCGACGCATCGGCATCGTCGGCGAACGGGTTGGACGTATCCATCATCGACTGGAACACGGGATGTCGTGCGCGGTAAACCTTGGTTGCGTCGCCGTTCACGCTCTCGGCATTGGCCAGATTGCTGGCGGTGGTGTTCAGCCGGATGGTCTCGGCGTTCAGCGCGCTGCCGGCGACATCGAATACATTGAATAGCGACATGGGCGTTTCTCGTTGCGGCTACTGACCGGCGATGGCCAGCTGCATCTGGGCAATTTTCAGATTGATGAAGGTCAAGCTGGCCTGGTAGCGGACGTTGTTCTCGGAGAAGGCCGCCTGTTCCACGGGCATTTCCACCGTGTTGCCGTCGAGCGAAGCCTGGTAGGGATTGCGGTACTTCAGGTCGCCGGCACCCAGTTCACCTTTCTGCAAGGCGATATGCGCGGTCTGCGTCACCCGCATCGGCAGCGACGCATCGCCGCCGCTCGCCAGCACCTCGCTGAAGTCGATGTCGCGCGCCTTGTAATTGGGTGTGTCGGCGTTGGCCAGATTCGTAGCCAGGACGCCGATACGCTGACCATGCAGCAGCAGCGCTTGCTCGTGAATGCCGAAAATGCTGTCAAACATCCGGTTGATCTCCTTGAGGGATAACTTAAGCAAGAGCTGTGCCAACTCTTTTTGCGGGGCCACGCAGCCGTGGCAGCGCGAATTGGCGAAAAAGACCCAGCGGGTGCGGCAAGAAATTGCCGAGTCCGGCCGCGCCGGTCAACCCGCGCCCCAGCCGGCAGAACGGCAGCGGCCCGCTGCACCGCAGCGGCGGCATGGCACGCCGCTTGCTAGTTATGGTTCATGATGCGCAGAACGCCAAAATATCGTCGTCGGGAATCGGGCCTGAGCTGGGCGGCGGCAATCGTGTGGCTGGCCACAACCTCCCTAGCACCGGCCGCGGCCGCCCCCGAACAGGGCGCCGATCTACAAGACATTGCCGCGCTCGAGTCGCTGGCAAGGGCCGAGGCGGCAAGGCAATTTCCGCCGCTGACCGAGCGGCAAAGATTCCTCATCGGGCCCATCCAACCGTTATTGCAGCTGCAGCGCTGTAGCCAACCGGTGAGAGCCGTGCTTGCCTCGCCGCGCCACATGCAGGATCGGGCAACCATCGAGCTTCGCTGCCAGGACACCAAACCCTGGCATCTGTATGTGCAGGTAAGAATCATCGGCACCTCCAGCGTGGCCGTTGCGACGCACGCCATTGTCGTGGGCAGCGTCCTCAAAACCACCGACCTTAAGATGGAGCAGCACGACATATCCGAGCTACCGCCCGGCTTCCTGGATGATCCCGCCATTGCCGTGGGGCTGACTGCCAGCCGGCCGATCGCCGGCGGCGCCTTCCTGACCAATCAGCAATTGGTGACCGCCAAGGCCGTGCAGCGCGGCCAGTCGGTGACCTTGGTGGCCGATCTGGGCGGCATGAGTGTGCGCGCGGCCGGCAAAGCCCTGGGAGATGGGTCTATAAATCAGCGAGTTAGGGTACAGAATCTATCGTCCGGCAAGGTCGTCGAGGGCATTGCGCGGTCCGAACAGATCGTCGAAATAATCTCTCAATAGCCCTTCAGTGATGCGCATCACAGTCGATAACTCTTTTAGATGGGGGGCTTGGCGGGTTCGCTAAAGTTCATCCAAACCCTGACGATAACCTTGGTATGGGCCAGTGCGAGCCCTAGGAGAAATTTCGGTGACTGACAAAATCAGTTCTTATTCAGCGTCTGAGCCGATCGCGCCCGTCAAGGGCTCGCACAGCAACGGCGTTGTAACCGATAAGCCGCAGCAGGGCGAGAGTGCGGCCGCAAGCGTCGCCACCTCTCAGACCGGCGATACCGTCACTCTGACGAATTCGGCTCGCTCGCTGCAGAAGATCGAAGAAACCGTCGCCAAAGCGCCGGTGGTCAACGCGGCGAAAGTGGCAGCCGTCAAGCACACCATTAACTCAGGCAATTACCAGATCGACGCCGGCCGCATCGCCGACAAGCTGCTGCAGTTCGAACGCGGACTGAAGTAACGCCATGGAGCAGGACGCGCGCCGCCGACTCGAGGACGTTTTAGATCGCGAGATCGCGGTTGCACGTTCCCTGGCGCAGACTCTGGCCGCGGAACGCACGGCGCTCACCGGCGACTCCCCCGCAGCCGTCGAGGAAAAGGCCGCCGAAAAGATCCGAATTCTCGAAACCATCGAAAAGCTGGAAGCGGAACGCCGCGCCCTGTACGCCCTGCCCAGCGGTCCCGGCCTCGCGGCGGCGGTGGCCGAGCGCTGGCGCGCCCTGATGGAATTGATGGCCGGCTGCCGAGCGGCGAACGAAATCAACGGCCACATCATCCATGTCCGGCAGCATCAGATCGGGCAGCTGATCGACATCGTCCGCGGCGGACCTGCCCTCACCTACGGTCCCCAGGGAAAGACCTTCGCCAAGGCGCTGCGCGCGCTGGCGCAGGCTTGATTTATGCTGGTGCTCAGCCGCCGCGCTGACGAATCCATAGTCATCCTGCCCGCAGACGGGGCGGACGCCAACATGACCATGGCTCAGCTGTTCGCCAATGGTCCCATTCAGATCACCCTGCTCGGCGGCACAAGCAGGCGCATCAAGATGGGCATCGAAGCGCCCGAACAACTCGCCATTCGCCGCAAAGACATCGCCTAAGCGACTGCGCGCCGCATTGCTTCTGCGCGCGATTTCTTCCGGCGGCTTCTCCCACACGTAGATCATTGATTTTACATATCAATGCGGCGGCTTACATATGTTTGCCGCGGCCACTGAACGCTTCGCTAACTACTTCCCGATGTGCATAATGGCTGTCCCGCTACGAAGATCTACAGAAGGGAACGGTTACATGGAGCGTCGCTTGCACACCCGCCACCGCGCCCGCACCACCGTGTACGTGGTGATGTCCGGACGAAAGAGTCGAATCTGCAAGGCCAAGAACTTGAGTGCCAACGGCGTGTTCGTCGAGACGGAAAACCTCGGGCTGCGCAAGGGACAGCAGGTGCATTTGGCCTTTGCCATTAACTTAGGTTTAGTGACCAAGATCCATCGCCGTACGGCCATCGTCGCGCATGTGACCCGCGGCGGAACTGGCCTCATGATGGAGCAATTCGCGGGGCGCTAGCCGGCTGTTGATTGGCGCTAGGTCGCCGCTCCATATCCTGTAAACTGTCGGCTCCATGCCGCCTTTCGATCCGCCTCGCACGGATGCCATCCGCATTCGTGGCGCGCGCCAGAACAATCTCAAAGATTTGGACCTCGACCTCCCCCTCAACGAGTTGATCGTTGTCACCGGGGTGAGCGGCTCGGGGAAATCGTCGTTGGTTTTCG